>JBGTLX010000451.1:0-34502 GCA_041743855.1 Rhizobiaceae bacterium
GCAATCGTATCCACCGACTTCATCCCCTCTCCATCCGTTCGCCAAAAAGAACGGATGGTCGCAGATCGACATAACGAGGGGGGTCAAAATTGGACGCCGATCCTCCCGTCTAGGGGGTCAATTTTGCACGCCGATTCACACCGGACATCGCTTCAAATATGTAAACGCGGCGTCCATCGGTTCCAAGTATGGATCGATCCCCGATAGTGGCACTGAGCTTTGCGCAACCATGCAGCGATTCGAACTCAAAAGTGAGCCGAACAAGACCTGGACGGTGGTAGATAATGCGACTGGATTGCCTGCAAAATCGGGTCGCCGTCAGCTTGTCGGCCTTAGCCTGGAGGATGCGCAACAGGCACTGTTCTCGGCAAACATTGCAATTTTGCGAGCTATCTCCGAACGCCGAAGACCGTGAGATGGAGTCAATCCAACATTTTGCGCGGAGGCCCTGTATAGCCTTTCGGACTCGGCACGGGCGCGCGCCCATTGCCAAGCTACCCGAGGATCATTCCAACGGAAAGAAATACGACGCAAATCCCCAGGATTAGACCTAGAAGCCACCGAGCCTCATGAACGATCTTATCCATTTAACGAAGCACCACTGGTTGGCCGCCCCTTCATGGCCAGCCCGATTTTCAACGCTTCTTCGAGACTTTCTGTATAGCGAGCCGTATTTTCGAGTCCGCCGAAGAAGTTTATCCTGATAGTGTCGCCCCGCTTGCTCATGACGATGCCTGCTTCCCGTAGTTGTTCCCGAACTGCCCCATATTTCATGCGCGAAACCTCTCAGACGCGAACACTACAGCCACACCCAAGACCAGCCTTGCGCCGCCGAGAGACGAGCGGATCGTCCTTGCGCCAATTTGGAACATCATTGCTGCAATTCCTCACGTTACGCAGGAACCGCCGCAACTTTTATGCCAGCAAGCGATTCAACAATTAGCGTGGCCGTGCCAGCGCTCGCCCTCTTGCGGAATGGTTGTGTCGTTCGACCATGCGACGGGTTCGCCATAATCCGTTGGGTCGAGCTCACGCTCGTCGTCGCCTTCCGGCTCGTCGTTGATGTCGCCGCCATCCTCGTTCGTGGCCTCAGCGTCGCCGCCATCCTCGTCGTCGCAATCGTCAAACTCATGATCGGTGTTGCTGCCGTCACTTCCCGCCGCTGTCCCGGCGCGTCTCGACGCCCTGCTGCTTCCCCAAGGCGCGCAGCGCTCAGACAGGCGAGGAATGATCTTGCCAATCGGCCGAGTAGGAACAGACTAGCACCCACCGCGTTGGTAGGGTGATTCCGTTCCCGCTAAGCTTGCCTTGCCATCGATATCGAGTGGAAAGCGCACATGAAGTCCGGCGACCAACAAACCATAGCGAGTTCCTTGATGCGTGTTGTGACTGCCAACATGACACCGAAGCAACTCCTAAAAGCTGCCAGGAAAGAACATCCAAAGGCTTCAAAACAGGACATCGTCAGAGCGGCTTTCTACGCCCTGATAGCGAATGCTGATGCCGAACCGGACAAGGCTAGTAGATTGCAGGCATTCGCGCTCAGCGAGCGAGCATTCGATTCCGAGATTTCCGAGTCAACTCGGAAGGAGTAATTGGCATTGGTACAGTATGGCCGCAGCCGGACTCTTCGATGAAGGGAGAATGAGATGTCCAAAAAGAAACGCCTGCCCCGAAAAATTGCCGGGATAAAGGTTCCCAAGTTTCTGCGCAAATCCCACGTGCTTCGGACCGTCCTGGCAAGTTCCATCGGTCGCGAGATAGCAGCTCGGGCGCTTACTGCAGCAGCCGGCGCAGCGGCAACTGTCCTCATTCAGGACCGCACCGCGATTGCTGGTGCTAGTAAAAAAGCGGGCCGCAAAGGCTCCAAGGTCGTTGGCCTAGCCACTGACGCAGTGCAGAGCGCTGCCAGTGCCGTGATGGGTGTGGTGACGGACGCCGCGAGTTCGATCCTGCCTGACGACAAGTCAAAGGATAGCAAGTCAAAGGAAGCCCTCAGGCATTGAGTTGGACGGAGCGATCCTCATTGCCTGATGCCCGCACCCACCTTCCGAAGGTGATCGAACGTCGCCTTCTGAGACCCTATGCGGGAAGCGTATCTGGTCGCATTGGTGCATCGGCGGTATTTCGCGCTCTGAGCACCCTAATCCGCAAACATCCCAAGGTCGCCCTCCAGGTGTTCGGCGCAGGAGTTGTTCAAGCCGGCAAATCAAGTGTTGGGGAGCTCAAAGGCAAGTTTGGCAAAACAGGCGACCAAGCTTCACGTCCTGGCAAGAGCAAGGATGTCCCGTAAAAATAGTGCAATTGCCCAATGGCAGGCCATACGAGACTTTTCAAAGAATGACCGAAGTCAGATTAAGCAACGACGCGAAGCCGATCGCCGTCAAAGTAAGCGCCATCCCTCCCGTACGACCGAACGAGTTTCCGTCGGGAACGAAAGTGTCCAACCGTGCAGAAGTCGTCCGCCAATGAGCAAAATCCCAAGGGCATGTAGAAGAATATCCGACGATCCTTTCATTTCCAGCAATCCTATTAGGATCAGGCCAATCGGTCCGTATTCGGCGAGATTTCCTTGAGCCCGTATGCGCCTCTCCAAAGCTTGATCGCCACTGGTCCCCAAACTAATGCTCAGACTGCGTCGAGCAAGGATCACTCTGGCCGACAGCAGCACCAGAAACAGCCCGAGGATGGCCGCGTAGAATGGCGTAATCGACATTGAGTGCACCCCCTTATCTTGCGGTCTTCTTACCCCAATATACGGCGGTGATGGCTGTCTGGATCAATTATGAACACGCCGCCAACCAACTCGCGAGCGCCACACGGCAGCCGAAGTCCTTGACGCCCGCGACTTCGCTTCCGTCGCCGCCTATGACGCAGCCAAGAAAGCCGCCCGTCTCGTCAAAGCCAAGGGCGCACATGACGATCTGATCGCCAAGGCGCATAGCGCGCAAGGGCAGCCGCCGGATGCGGATACATAGTAGCGGTAGGACTTGCCGCGGGCTCCCTTCGAGAACGTGGGCGACATCGGCTCGCCGTCTGCGTCGAAGATGCGGCCCGTGCGCGCTCGATCTCCGAAGCGTTCGGGAGCGCTGGCGCGAACGGAAGGTCTCACTGGGGGCGACCCGCATCGGCGTCCATGCCGGACCGGCGATCGTCGGCAATTTTGGCGGGGCGCGCATCTTCGACTAGACGGCCTATGGCGACACAATCAATATCGCGGCATGGAAGCCGCCAACAAGCAACTCGGGACGCGCATCTGCGTGAGCGCCAGCGTTGCGGAGCGAGTGGAGGATTTCCGCGGCCGGCAGGTGGGCGATCGTGCTGAGGGGAAGGACCGAGCCGCTGCGCGCATTCGAACCGCTTCGACCCGAGCATCTGCCGATCCTGCGACGAACAGTTACATGGAGGCGTTCGCCGAACTGGAGATGGGCGACACGGGGGCGCTCGCCGCCTTCGCGGCACAGGTCGGCAAGCGTTCGGATGATCAGCTTTCGAGCTTCCACTCAAACGGCTTCTGAATGGCGCAATAGGAACGCGGATCACTATGGATTGACTGCCTCCGCCTTGCTCCGATATGCGCCAGACTTGGACCTGTCCGGCGTCATGAAGCGATGGCGGTGCTCGACCTCATCGCATGCGCCTTGGGCTATGACGGGCAGCTTTCGACGCTCATCGTCTCGGCCTATGGCGACATCGCCACATCCGCACGGTAATGGGCAGGGGCCGAATATCGCTGCGGACAGATCGTTGCGGCGCCCTGGACGCGTAATCCCTGGAACGCTGGTCCGATCCCCGATCCCCAATCCCTGATCCCTGATCCCTGCAAGTGCATTCGTGCATTCCCTGCACGCTTAGATAAATTCCCTGTTTGCATGCAAACTTTCCCTGCTAGACTGAGTAGGGAATTTCTCCGTTAAGCCTCTGGAAATGCGTGCTTATTCCGGGCGCCATTCGCCCGTTTTCTCTGCTTCTCGCAAAATTTCCCTGTTTTTCGGCCGTTATCAGGGGAATTTTACGCAGAGACGGGTTCGCTCCAGACTGCCTGCACCGCCAGACCCTAGGTCTTGAAATCGCTGGTCTTTGCTTTCGCATCATTCAGCTATCCTGCGGATTTTTTTTATGGAATTCGGCGTTTGTTTATCTCTGGCGCTGTCATCTCACCCTAAAATGGCGACTTTTTGGGCCGGAATTACCGCCATTCTCGGGCCTTGTCTGGGCCAGTACGGTTCTTTGAACAGCCTTCGAAATCGACCGAATGAAAAGCACAAGCACGCGGCTGACATTGGTCCGGCCTGACCTTCATCTGGCGAGCCATACTTCCCTAACGCGTAAATTCTGCGTTTTGCGTCCATCCAGCCGTGGATGCCTCCGTCGAAATCGTATCGCGGACGCGCGTATCCTTACGGCCGCTTTGCGCCGCATGTCGGCCGTTCATGGCGTGTCGGCCAACGCCTACAAGCAGACATCACCTGCCGCGAGGCTGCAGGTCGAACTTCGTGCCAAGATCAGCCCCGTTCGACCGGCGAAGGCGAAGGGCTAGGAAAGGAACCGCGCGGCAAATCTTCCGCTAAGCGTTTCGATAGGAGACGCACGATGGCAGACGACAAGACTAAGCAGACGTGGCAGGATCGGGAGCGTGTTGCTGGCGAGCAGGCCTACGAACTTCAGTATTTCGCCGACAAACACGGCATTGGCATCAGCAAGGCGCGCGACCTGATCGGCAACGATCGGGCGACGCTGGGCGGGGAAGCCAGCAAAATCGCTTAATCGCCATGACGCCTGCATGGTTGCTGACATGTATCTTCGGCTGGCCCTTCGTCTGCGCCCGTGCGGCGAAGCGGATGACGTTTTCGGAACTCTTGTCGACCATGACGCGGCAATCACTTGGAAGGCGTCTCAATTCCCGCCTAAGTGATTTGTTGCGCTAGAATTCTCCATGAGCTAAATCCAAGGGAACGTTCTGGAAAGCTAATGGTAGTGCGGCCAGTCCACGATGGGTGGCTGCTAGCCGCGATTACTATTGGGCAGCTCCGGCGCTCACCTTGGCGACGCAGCGCCACTCAGTCGGACCGCTCGAAGTCAACTCCGTCGAGAGCAGAGCAGGAACCCTCAGCCGCGACGAGACGGAAGCCATTGGCCCGAGGCTGGGTCTTGCAGTGCATTGGGAAAACAGCCGCACCGATGTCACCGACAGCATCATCGAGCGTGAGTAGATCCTCATTAACTGAATAGCGGCCAGTTACGTTGCGACCGCCCCTTGCGCTCGTCATGCGAAATGTGCCGTCAGAAGAAAAATAGGCCTCCATAGGTCCCGCCTGATACTCTCCTGGAGCCACACCGTCCCTACCTGCGGTGCCACTAGCACCCGCGCCAATCGACTGTTGATCTTCGATCCGCTGCTCAATTTCGGCAAGTTCCTGGCTACGCTGCTCAAGATTTGAGGCAAGCTCCGTCACCTGCCCCTGAAGCGTCTGACGCTGGTTCTCAGCCGCGCTGATGTCAGTCGAGACCGCTTCACGACGTGCAGATAGAGTTGCGAGTTCGCTCTGGAGTTCGGTTCGCTCCTCGGCGATCCGACTGAATTCCAGCCGCGCCGCCTGCAGTTCCTCTTGGGTCGATGCCTCTGCTTCCCGTGCTTCCTGCACCCGCGCTTCAGCACCTGCGGCTTCCTTGGCCAAACGAGCGGCCTCTTCGCTTAAATCGGCAACGCCCCGCCGGAACTCCTGCTCCTCTACGCGCGCGGTTTCGACCCGTTCTCCGATTTCGGTGAGAGCTTGCGTCTGAGTTGAGATACCCGCTTCGGCTTCTGCCAATTCTGATTCCCGATTCCGCAGTTGTTCCTCGCCAACTTGCAATTCGGACTGGATTCTATTTAGCAACTTGCGTTGGGATTCTATTGCGCTCTCCAACTCTCCAAGGCGTGAACTCGACTGCGCGAGGCTCCGCTCAACAACAGCCTGTTCCTCGACTGCCCGAGACAGTTCGGTGCCTGCGGTCGCCGTCTGAACGCGCAGGTCTGCCAAGTTGCCAGCCGCCTGCTTCTGAGCAACAAGGTCAGCTTGAACTTGGTTGAGCTGCGACTGGCTATTGGAGAGCAGCGTCGCGGTTTGCGAGAGCTTGTTCAAGTACGATAACCAGATGCCAACTAGAAGGATCCACCCGACGGCAGCCAAAGCAGCCAGAGCGATTGGTACCGGACGTTTCATTTCGCTTTGGAAAGAATTAGCCATCTCGCATCCTCATCTGCTCGCATCAATCACTAACCCAGCTACATCTAATACGGTTCCAAGCGCAGCCTAGGCCCTCGCGAGCTAACTAGCAGTCTGGGCGATGGGAATGACGACCCGCACTTCACCTCGATCCGCCAAAATGTACTCGGCATACTTCGCGCAGCGCTTTCGCCACATGGGTACTTAGGACTGCATTGGGCCTAGCGACTGGCGTGACGTCCCTGCGAGAAATGGCGATCGCCCTAACGAACGCGCCGTGCTAACCGCCCGCGGAGGACGATAGCAGTTTTCCAACGTGCGGAACCTGCTTGCGCAGTACAGTAGCTACGCGCTGTACAATCGGGAAAACCGCATCGCCACTGGCGATGTTAGCAGTCACAGGCTGCGCGAGGCCCTTGATAGTTCCCGTCATAGTGGCGAGGCGATGTCGTGGCGAGGCGATGTCGAAATTCGGAGGTTGCGATGATTGGACAGACGACAATTTCGGTTCGGCAGCCGGATGAGCTCGACCGCCTGAACGCACTTGAGCAATTGGACGCTTGGCTGCGGACCCCAATGCTGGTGCTTAGCTTCGTTTGGCTGGCGCTCGTGGTCGCGGAACTCATATGGGGCTCGTCGCGCTTGCTTGAGGTGTTCGGCGTGGCTATTTGGATCGTATTCATCATCGAGTTCCTGGTGCGTCTCGCGCTTGCGCCATACAAGTTCGCTTTTCTAAAGGAGAACTGGCTGTCGGTCCTCGCTCTTGTCGCGCCGGCGTTCCGCCTCGTTCGTGTGTTTCGGGTGCTGCGGTTTGCCCGCGCCACGCGCGGACTGCGGCTGGTGCGAATAGTCGGCACCGCCAACCGAAGCATGAACGCTTTGCGGGCGAGTCTGGGGCGTCGGGGCTTGGGGTACGTGCTTTTGCTCACGATATTTGTCGCGGTGCTCGGAGCTGGTGGAATGCTCGCCTTCGAGCCAGTCGCCGAGGTGGAAGGCGGATTTGCCGGTTACGCAGACGCGCTGTGGTGGACAGGCATGCTGCTCACCTCGCTCGGCTCGGAATTCTGGCCCAGAACGGCGGAGGGGCGTTTCTTGTGCCTCCTCCTTTCGCTCTATGGTTTCGCAATGTTCGGCTACATTACGGCAAGCTTTGCTTCGTTCTTTGTTGGACGTGACGCTGTGGCTCCGGAGGCGGAAGTGGCGGGAGCACAAGAGATCGCTGGGTTGCGAGCCGAGATCGTAATGCTGCGTCGTGACCTGGGTTACATTTGAGCCTCTTCTATGGGAAGTGCGCTGCGCCTCGAAAGTAACAAGCGTCTCCCGGTCGTGAGAGATGGCCTCGCGGCCGGAATCCCCGCCTGAGTGCGAAGCGCTGGCAACAGCCCCACCAGGAAGGACGGCGGAGTTGCCGGTGTGGCGACGCTAGGCTCCTGCCCTACATATACACTGAGGCCTTTGCAGACCTCCGTGTTGTGTTGGTTACTCGTTTTGTGCGCGGAATTGGATCGCCCACGGCCCTTGGCAGTTCCTGAGTTGCCGCTTACGAACTGACCATTCTGGGTGAACTGGGATGACGCCTTTCCGACATTGCTGCCCCGCGAGTTGGAATTCCCCTTAAACACGAAGGTTCCGTTGGGCTTGTCAGATCAGGAAGGGGTGCCGAAGACAGCAGCGGCGATGGCGGCGGCTAATGTGATGAGTCGCTTGGGCTGTATCCCAGGTGTAGGTCGGCACAGTCTAGCGCCCGCCGGGGTCGCCAAATTCCCGGCTGAGCCCTGACCGCCTTGCATGCCGGACTTTCACCAAGCTTTCCGAAAAAGGGCATCCGTGCCGTGCCGATCCCGCTTCCGGCTAAACCTTGTCGACGAGGCGCGTTGCGAGTGTCCTATCGAAGTTTTTTAACGACCCTGCCGCGCTCTTCCCTGCTGACCTCCGGCGGGATCCACATCTTTCAATAGGGCAGCATCAACGCTTTTCACATTCACTCATCGTGCCGCCTCGCTGGCGTCTTCTCTGCGGTGACCGGGGCCGCCGTATAGTGGCGCTAAAAAATTATAGCGCCGCAAAACCATTTTGCCGCCGACCACAGCATCGGGCTCGAATGCGTACTCGGTAATCCCGCAATGTGCCACTTCACCTTCGGCGTCAATGCGAAGGATCTCTGCTTCATCCAGATTCTCGATGATATAGCGCAAGCATAGCACCACGATTCGGTGCGCCACGATTAGCACCCTCTCGCCGGAGTGATGCAGGCTGATGGTGTCAAGCGCGCTGCGAAGGCGCAAAATAACGTCGCACCAACTCTCTCCCGCGGGCGGACGATGGTAGAACTTGCCGAGCACACGACGGAATTCCGCCTGCTCAGGGTGCAATTCTCTGATCCCCCTGCGCGTCAGGCGGTCAAGGATCCCTAACTCCTTTTCCCGTAAGCGCTCGTCGCGCAAAAACTGCGTTGACTGCCGGTTGGGTGTTATGCAGCCGCCGATAATGGCGGCCGTTTGGACAGCGCGTTTGTATGGCGAACTAATCACCACATTAGGGCGCAAACTTCGAGGCTGCTCTGCGAACCAGCGGCCGAGCGCTTCCGACTGCTCATGGCCAAGTGCGCTCAGAGGCACGTCCACATCTCGATCTCCAATATCGATCCGCGCTGTACCGGCCTTGTCGGCGGCGTCCCGCGCGACATTGCTTGCACTCTCGCCGTGCCGGGCGATCCAAAGATGTTTCGGCCAGCTTTGCTTCACGGAAGTTGTCCTTTGCCATTACATCGCGCGCCTCACATTCGCTCTTGGCGCTTGTCGATAGATTGGTCAATGTAGATCAAGTTGAGAGTTATGAAGAGCGCCTCATTTACGCTGCACGATCAGCGGCATCGCGCCCGTCCGACGTACTGTCGCCGATGCTTGGTTGCCGAGCACGACGTTCGCGGCTCTGTTCGAGGCAGTTCGAGAAAGAGACACCGAGCGATCTTGCAACATTATCGGACATGGACGGGCATCACGAGCGCTGCGGAACTTCCTGCATGAGGGGCCGCAAGGTTCCATTCTTCATCCAGCGGGAACTTTGGCGGATCAGGCCAAGATCGTTCGTGGCCTCGCGGAGGGTCAGTTCCTGGTATCGCCGCCGCAGTTGGGGTAGAACTGGGCCGGCCGGCATGCCTGCTAACTGCTCATGCACCGAGCCCGGTTCCTCGACGACGCGCATGCCCCACGCGTTTTCCCTTAGTTCCAGTTCTTCCGCCAATTCGCGTTCTTCCGCCGCATTGCGATCGAGCGCTTCCATCAACACCGACTGGAAGATCGGAACATAACCGATCTGCCGAAATCCGCCCAGCACCCGCACCCTTGGCAGCAATGCCATGACGACGAACAGCCAAAACAGGTTGGGCAACAGAAGGCCTTGCCGCAGGGCGTCCAGAAGGTGCTCGCGGTCGAGCGGAACCGACACGCCGTTTGGCCTCTGCGCCTCGATCAGACTTCCATTTTCGACCACAAGTTTGCGCACGCGCTTGTCGCGCACGCCCCAGAAATGCACCGTCCCGGCTGGCAGAAAGCGGCCGAAGGGTCCGCAAGCCGCGTGCTCCAGCGCCTGCTCCAGACGGGACCGCCTGTCCGGATCGGTGAGGAGCCGCGTCAGCAATCCGTCTTCATCCTCTAGGTGCCGGGCCACCGCCAGGGCGGCGTGGCGGTCGTCGAAGAACACCGGACGCACTGCTGCCGGACCATCCCAGGCCGACGCCAGATCGGTGTTGAGAGCCCCCAGCGCATCGGCCGCCGTGGCGAATGGTTCATCGGCGCGGTTGAGCAGCGCATTCAGCCATGAAACGTCGCCGATTCGTTGGGAAAGGGTTTCGAGCGTCCGCTTGTTCAGTGAAACGGGACCCGCGGCGCAGACGCTCTGACGGCACAATTTATGCCGCCCCATTCCAAAAAGATTGATGCGCTCCGAACCGACGTTCAGCCACCCCGGTCCCTCGCGTCCGACGGTCTCCATCGTGACCGTGGCGCCGGTGAACGCAAAGAATGTCGAGAGCCCGTTCTCGACCGCGCCAAGCCAGCCGAGCAGAAAGGCGTCGAACGTGATCCTGTCGAGCAGAAGCTGACTATGCAGGCCGGTCTGCACGACCGCCCTGCCGTCGAATTCGGCAAGTGCAATGGCGGCTTTTGTCGGAGAGAGTTTTTCCAGCAGTCGCTCGAGAAGCGTGTCACGGAGAATTGACCGGGCAGCCATGCCGATGCGGGAGGTCGGCGCCGCCGTCGGGCGCCAGAGATGGGCTGCGTAACTGACAAGCGGCGCCCGCCAATGGTCGCTGATGTCCCGCCCTACCTCCGGACAAAGCCGCTGTAGCGCCGCTATCACGTCCCCTGGCGGCACGATAGCGGCCTCGTTGGCCATCCCGCGATCCTTCCAAATGCGATTCATCATGTCGGCGCGCATCCGCGCTCATAACTTACAGCCGGAAGGCCGCCATTCCAACCCGACCGACGCCGATGCCGGCCGCCTCGAAATGATTCCGCCAACATAGCGCCATACGAGCGTGGATCACTCGGGAGGTTGTGCCCGACTTTTGGCGCACATAAGTGACGATCGTGCGCGAAACAACAAGTCACCGCGCGGCTCGGCTGGACGGCGTCGGCAGTCCGATGCGAGACGCTCTTGCATTGGGAAGGCGGGAGTGGTGTAGCTTTACGGCTTCAACGCTCAGAGGAATTAGTCTGTCAGGACCCCTGGATGCGAACGATCCAAGGGCGAGATTGAGGATTGAGGTGATGGCCCTGATGCGGCGCTTGGAAGATGTACGGATCCTCATGTACAGCCACGACACGTTCGGGCTTGGCCATCTCAGGCGATGCCGGGCGATAGCGCATTCGCTGGTCGGGGATTACCACGGTCTCACCATCCTGATCATTTCAGGCGCCACGATCGCTGGCGCATTCGACTACCGGGCGCGGGTGGATTTCGTGAAGATCCCCAGCATCATCAAAATGCGCAACGGCGAATACACCCCGATGGAACGGCATATCGACCTTCAAGAGACGTTGAATATGCGGAAATCGATCATCCGTTACACCGCGGAGAGCTTTCGACCGGACATTTTCATCGTCGACAAAGAGCCGCTCGGCCTGCGCGGCGAGGTTGAGGAGACGCTTTCCTATCTCAAAACGCGCGGCACGACTCTTGTGCTCGGCCTGCGCGAGGTGATGGACGCGCCGCATCTGCTTGACGCCGAGTGGAAGCGCGGCGACGTGATGCGCAAGATCGGCTTGTTTTACGACGCGATCTGGGCTTATGGGCCACCCGATTTTTATGACCCGCTGGTCGGCCTGGATGTCCCTCCTGCGGTGCGGGACAAGATGAAATTTGTAGGTTTTCTGCAGCGCAGCCTGCCGCAGGATGAAGAGCCGGGCCACCGGCCGGAGGGCGACTACATCCTTGTCACCACCGGCGGCGGCGGCGACGGCGCCGACCTGATCCACGACGTGATCCATGCCTACCAGCACGACCCCGACCTTACACACAAGGCGTTGATCGTGCTTGGCCCCTATATGCCGTCCAAGAAGCGCCGCAAGCTGATCAGGAAGGGGTCAACGATCCCCTATATCAAGATCATCCGGTTCGACAATCGGATGGAGGATCTGATCGCCGGCGCAAAGGCCGTCGTGGCGATGGGCGGCTACAACACCTATTGCGAAAACCTGTCGTTCGACAAGCCCGCGCTGATCGTGCCGCGCGTCGCGCCGCGCGAGGAGCAGTTGATCCGCGCCCGCCGCGCGTCCGAACTGGGGCTGGTGCAGATGCTGCTGCCCGAGGAAGCCGAGGACGCGGAGCGCATGGCCGCCGCGCTGAAAGCACTGCCCGATCGGCCCCGTCCCTCGCAGGGGGATCCGAATCTTAGACTGGAAGGGCTGGTGCATATCTCGGAGATCGTCGGCGAGATGTCGGATCAACGGTCGCGCCGTCCGTTCGCGGTCGTCAAGGGCATGGGCTAGAGCTCGGATGTTCAAGTTGAATCGTTCTGCCGGCGGTCATTCGGGACAAGGCCGAGGGGTTTGGCGAAGGTCGTACCGGTTGGTACGGACGAGCCAAAGCTCGATGGAATTGGCCCGAATGGACCCGGCCCGCAGGGTTTCCGGCTGGCGGACGCCCACTTTGTCGGACCGCTCGCCCGATGGAACCCCATCGAGCTTCGCGCCCCTCCGCATGGATCGCCTCGCCATCCGAGAAACAGAACCGGTTCAACTTGAACATCCGAGGCTCTCGCTTTGAGCCGTCGCAAGGTGGTTGTCGTCTTGAAAGGCTATCCGCGCCTGTCGGAAACCTTCGTGGCGCAGGAATTGCTCGGCCTCGAACGCGCCGGCCTCGAACTGGTCATCGTCGCGCTCAGGCGGCCGGCCGACGGCAAGCGCCACCAGGTGCATGACGAGATCAAGGCGCCCGTTCGCTACCTGCCCGAATATCTGCACGAGGAACCGTGGAGGGTCGCGAGGTCGCTGTTCACGTGCCTGCCGCGGGCGGGCTTCTGGCGTGTGCTGCCGGCGCTGGCATCCGACCTTTGCCGCGATGTTACCCGCAATCGCGTCCGCCGCTTCGGCCAGGCGCTTGTTCTCGCTGCCGAATGGCCCCAGGACGCAACCTGGCTGCACGCGCATTTTGCGCACACGCCGGCCTCTGTGACGCGGTATGCCGGGGTGATTCTCGGTCTGCCATGGACATGCTCGGCGCACGCGAAAGACATCTGGACGTCCCCCGATTGGGAACTGGCGAGCAAGCTGTCGTCGGCGCGCTGGACGGTAACCTGCACGCGAACCGGGTTCGACCATCTCAAACGCATAGTGAACGGGCGCTCGAAGGTGCATCTGAGCTATCACGGCCTCGATCTCGACCGGTTCGGGAAATTTGACGGCGTCCGCCCCGCGCGCGACGGCTCGACCGCGGCCGATCCGGTCACGGTGCTCAGCGTCGGCCGGACTGTCGAGAAAAAGGGCTACGATACGCTGCTGCAGGCTCTGGCGCTTCTACCCGGCGATCTACAATGGCGCTTCCAGCACATCGGCCCCGGCGAGCATCAGGACCGGCTGAAAGAGCTCGCCGGCACGCTCGGACTGGCCGCACGCGTTTCATGGAAGGGCGCGCTGGCGCAAGACGAGGTGTTGGCGCATTACCGGCGCGCCGACATCTTCGCTCTGGCCTGCCGCATCGCCGGCGATGGAGACCGCGACGGCCTGCCGAATGTGCTGATGGAAGCCGCAAGCCAGAAGCTTGCTTGTGTCTCGACCACCGTTTCCGGCGTGCCAGAGCTTCTGGCCGATGACCAAAACGGGCTGTTGATCCCCCCAGAGGACCCCTTAGCTTTGGCAAAAGCGCTTGAACGCCTGATTCGCGAGCCGGCGCTACGCAAGCGGCTCGGCGAGGCTGCCGAACGGCGGGTACGAGATCATTTCGACCATCTGTCGAGCATCAGGCAGCTCAAAGGCCTGTTCGAAAGGGAGTGGCAGGCGGCGTCGTGATGCCGCCGCGAATTTTGTTCTACGTACAGCATCTGCTGGGCATCGGCCATCTTGCGCGCGCCAGCCGCATAGCGACGGCTCTGGTCGAGGATGGTTTTGACGTAACGCTGGTGATGGGCGGTAGGCCGGTGGCCGGCTTTCCGGACCCGGCCGTCAAGACCGTCGCCTTGCCGTCGGTAACGTCCGGCGACCAGGGGTTCTCGGGATTGGTGGATGCGGACGGCAATCCGATCGATGATGCGTTCAAGGAAAAGCGGCTGCTGCAATTGCTGCAGGCATTCCGCGGCTGCCGGCCCGACATTGTCATCCTTGAGGCGTTTCCCTTCGGCCGGCGGCAAATGCGCTTCGAACTGCTGCCATTGGTCGAGACAATCAAGAATTCTTCACCAAGGCCGCTTGTGGTCGCGTCGGTGCGCGATATTTTGCAGGAGCGTGTCAAGCCAGGGCGAAACGAAGAAAGCGTCGACCTCATCGAACGGTATTTCGACCTGGTGATGGTGCATGGGGATCCGAATTTCGCGACACTCGGCCAGTCGTTTCCGCTCGCCTCGGTGTTTGAAGGCAAGCTCGCCTACACCGGGCTTGTCGCCGCGCCGCCGCCGCCGCCCGCGGCGCAGCATTTCGACGTGGTGGTTTCCGCCGGCGGAGGCGCGGCGGGCGGCGATCTCATCAGGGCGACGGTCGAGGCGGCAAAAACGTCGATGGGCAGTCTAAGCTGGTGCCTCATTTCCGGTCCCAACCTGCCGGCGGCCGAATTCGACGCGCTTTCGAAGGATGCGCCGAGTCACCTGTCACTCTTCAGATTTCGCGAGGATTTCGCCAGCCTGCTCACCGGCGCGCGCCGGTCCGTCTCGCAGGCAGGCTACAATACGGTTTGCGATATCTTGCGGGCGGGCTGCAGGTCGCTGCTCATACCCTTCGCGGCCGGCGGCGAGACGGAGCAGGCGACGCGCGCAGCGAGACTCGAAGGACTGGGGCTTTCGACGGTGCTCGCTGAACCGGACCTGACGCCAGCCAGTCTGGCGTCGGCGATCGAAGCAGCCTTGGCCGGCCCAAGACCCAGTTCGAGCAGGCTCGATCTCGATGGCGCGCGCGGCACGGCCAATGTCCTGCGCGGCCTTCTGAAAACAATTAGACGCTCCCAATCAACATGAAGCGCGTGTACCGTTTCATCGGCAGCGATCCGGAAAAACGAAGGTCCCGCAGCCCCGCCATAGTCTCGAATGCCTCGAGCGTGGCCACACAGTTGATGTGCGTCGGCTCGCTGAAATAATCGTTCGACTGCAAAAGAACGCGCGTCCCCTCCGGCAGCAGGGCGAGCCAGCCGCGCACGTCGGCAATGTGCTCGCAACTGGTGTTGACCACCAGATCGGGACGCCCCGCACGGTAGTCGAGCGCATACATGTCACCGGTCGAAGCGGCGAACCCGTCGCCTGCCGCCTGATTGAGCGTTCTCGCAACGGCGCCCACGTCGGGGTCGATATCGATGCTGTCGATGGCCGCAATCTCGAAACGGGCGTCGTCGAACAGCATCGCGGCCAGCACGCCGTACCAGCCGCCGAGGATCCAGACGCGCTCAAAACGGCCGCCATAGCTCGCGTACAGCATGTCGCGCGCCCACATCTTGCAGGCAACCTGTTTGTGATTGAAAGCGTTGGCCAGGTCGGCATGCGGATGTTCAGCAATGACTCTCGCGAGGTTCCTGACCAGCGGACTGCCCAAATAGACCGCGACCCCGCGCATCAGATCAAACGCGCTTTCACGCCAATCCGCGGCGCTGTCTGACTGGGTGACATCCGTCATTGGGGTGTTGTATGTTGCCAGGCCACGCGACACAACGCACTTTCACCTTCTGCACGGCAATCGTTTCCACGGACGCAAACATGTTGCAAGCCGCTGCGCCACCGGCCGTTGTCGACGACAGCGTGCTGCATTTGTCGGGGCCGACGGCCGCCATTCAACTGGCTTCGGTCATCTTCCATTGCCGCTTCGAATTCGACCTCGACGATGCGGCGATTGCCGGTTCGCCGTTGTCGAAGCGGCGCTTATACCTCCTGCGTCCATCCAGTTGAACCGCACATTGCGCTAAAGAGCGATCATGGAACCAAGCCTCGCCCGCTATACGTGGACGCACACCTGGCGGAGGCAACTTTGGATTCTGGCCGTCGTCGCTCTGTCGATGATCCCGTATTTCATGTCCTTCAACCTGCCCAAGCTGATCGTCAACGGGCCGATTCAGGGCGAGGGCTTCGAAAGCCCCGCGGCAACCCGGCCATTCATGAATTTGGAATACGATCTGCCGGTATTCGGGCATATCGAGCTTTTTCCGGGGTTCGCGCTTGACCGGCAGCAGACATTGTTTGCGCTCAGCATCGTGTTTCTGTTGCTTGTCATCATCAACGGCCTGTTCAAGCTTTACATCAACACCTACAAGGGCCGGCTCGGCGAGCGGATGTTGCGGCGCATTCGTTTCGAACTCGTCGACCGCGTCCTGCGATTCCCTCCGGGTCACTTCAAGCGGGTCAAGTCCGCCGAAGTCGCAACGATGGTGAAGGATGAGGTGGAGCCGCTGGGCGGCTTCATCGGCGACGCCTTCGTGGCGCCGGTCTTGCTTGGCGGGCAAGCTCTGACTGCCTTGATCTTCATCATGGTTCAGAACTTCTGGCTGGGCATGATCGCCGCTGCCATCGTCGGTGTTCAGATCGTGCTCATCCCGAAGATGCGCCGGCGGTTGCTTGTGCTGGGGCGTGAACGGCAACTCACCGCGCGCGCGCTTTCCGGGCGGGTCGGCGAAATCGTCGACGGCATCGGCGCCGTCCATGTCCATGATACGTCGAACTATGAGCGCGCCGACATCTCCGCTCGGCTCGGCCGCATTTACAAGATCCGCTACGACCTCTACCAGTGGAAGTTCCTCGTCAAGTTCGTCAACAATTTCCTCGCTCAGATCACGCCGTTCCTGTTCTATCTCGTCGGCGGCTATCTGGTCCTGCGTGGCCGTCTCGATGTCGGCCAGTTGGTGGCGGTCATCGGCGCCTATAAGGATTTGCCCGGCCCGATGAAGGAACTGATCGACTGGGACCAGATCCGCCAGGACGTTCAGGTCAAATATGCACAGGTCGTCGAGCAATTTACCGTCGACGGCCTGCTCGAGCCGCATGTACAGACGATCATGCTGCAACCTGTCGGAGCCATGCTCGGGCCGTTGGCAGCCGTAAACCTGTCGCTGTCCGACGATAGCGGCGCGATGATGTTGGAGCGTGTTTCCGTCCAGATCAAGCCCGGAGAGGTGGTGGCTTTGATCGGCACGGCCACCGGAGGCGCCGAAGCCCTTGCGGAGGCCTTTGCACGTCTCAATCGGCCGGAAAGTGGCAAGGTCGTCGTCGGTGAGGACGATCTGCTTGTAGTATCAGAGTCGATGACCGGCCGACGCATGTCCTACGCGTCTTCGGATGTATTCCTGTCCCAGGGAAGTCTTCGCGACAATCTGCTTTACGGCCTGAAACACGCGCCTTTGCGTAACCAAACCTACCAGGGCGAGGCGGCCGCCAAGCGTCGCTGGGATGTCGACGAAGCCCGCAAGGCCGGCAATCCCGATTACGATCTGCTTGGCGACTGGCTCGACTACGCCGCCGCCGGCGCCACCGGGCCGGAGGATCTATTTGCCGTTCTGCGGCCGGTGCTCGACGCCGTCGTCCTGTCGCGGGACATCCTCGATCTCGGCTTGCGCTCGTCGGCCGATCCGGTTCGCCACGGCGAGCTTGTCGGACGGATTGTCGAGTTGCGTGGGCGCTTGCGCATGCGGCTGGAGAGCGAAGGTTTGAGCGGCCTGGTGTTTCCCTTCGAACCGGGCGCTTACAACAAGGAGGCGACGATCGGCGAGAATGTGCTGTTCGGCGCCGCTACTGGTCCGGCGCTGAAAGATCGGGCGTTGGCTTCCAACCCGCATTTCGTCTCGATCCTGAATCAAGCCGGGCTGGACCGAGCGCTCTATGAAATGGGGCTCAGCATCGCCGACCAGGCCATCGAACTGTTCAGCGACCTGCCGCCCGATCATCCATTTTTCCAGCAATTGGCGTTCATGACCGCCGATGAGATACCGACCTATCAGACCCTTTTGCAAAAATTGGGCGGAAAAACGTACGAGACGGTTTCCGACGCGGATCGGGGCGCCATCACGGCCCTGAGCTTCGCCTATATCGAACCGCGCCATCGCTTCGGACTATTGACCGATGATCTGATGGCCAAGATCGTCGACGCCAGGGGCCGCTTTTACAAAGGCCTTCCCGAATCGCTCAAGGGCGTAATCGAACCTTACGACCCGGAGCGCTATACGGCTGCGGCGAGCGTGATGGACAATGTGTTGTTCGGGCGGATTGGTCACAACCATCCCGAAGGGCCCGAGCGTATCCGAACGATCGTCTGCAGCATTTTGGATGAGCTAGGCCTCTACGACTACGTGCTCGATGTCGGCCTCGACTTCAACGTCGGCGTCGGTGGCCGGCGCTTGACCGGTCCACAGCGGCAAAAGCTCGACGTGGCGCGCGCCTTGCTCAAGCGCGCCGATTTCATCATTCTCAATCGCCCGCTGCTGGCGCTCGACCATCGTTTGCAGGAGCAAATCCTGCGCAACGTACTCGAGGAAGTGCGGCGCGACGACCGGACACCGGCGATCGTTTGGGTTCTTGGCAATCCGTCGATGGCAAAACTGTTTGATCGGGTCATCGTCTTCGACGCGGGCCAACTGGTTCAGGATGGAGCATACGAGACACTTCAGGCGGAAAACGGTATCTTTAAATCAATACTTACGCAGTAAGCTCCGGAGACACGAAATTGCGCAAGGCACGGGACAATGCTGCTCAAGGATGAAGTGGGAATGCTGAGGCAGGTGCCGCTGTTTGCGGGCATCGAGCTATCCAAGCTCAAGCTTCTGGCATTCACGTCGGACCGCGTGAGCTACAGCGAAGGGCAGATTCTGTTCCGCCAGGGCGACGAAGGAGACGCCGCCTACGTAATCTTGTCTGGAACCGCTGATATCATCGTCGATTCCGACGCAGGACCGATCAAGATCGCCGAACTCCAGCCCAATTCGATCGTCGGCGAGATCGCCATATTGTGCGACGTATCCCGCACCGCCACGGTGCGTGCCTCCGGCCAGTTGGAGGCATTGCGAATACGCAAGGACCATTTTCTCAGGCTGCTGCGGGAATTTCCGGAGATGACGATCGAGATCGTCCGGGTCCTCGCGGATCGGCTCAGCCACACTACCGCCGAGCTGATTGAGGCCCGGGCCACAAAGAAACTTTGAAAAAACAACGCTGGCCCGCGCGGCGAAGCTGAACCGGAAGGACAATTTCGGGGTTCTACACCTTCAATCAGAACGATTAGTGCTTTAAGTTTGCATGGATCGCGCAATAAAGTCGGTGAGATGCGCTCAAGCGCCCACCCCGGCAAAGGAGCAGGATGGACGACGACGTTTTCAGGGTGAAGTTCTGGGGGGTACGCGGCAGCATTCCTGTATCGGGCGTCGAATTTGCACGCTATGGGGGGAACACCTCGTGCATCGAAATGCGATGCGGCCGTCACACGCTTGTGTTCGATGCGGGCTCTGGAATACGTCCAGCCGGCGAGGCGCTGAAGTCGGCGAACCAGACTGAATTCGACTTGCTTTTCACCCACTGCCACTACGACCATATTATCGGGTTTCCGTTTCTCGCCCCGCTCTACGACAGGAACATGCGGATATCGCTGTGGTCGGGACATCTTTCGGGGCGCAGGACGACCTTGCAAATGGTCAGCGATTTCATGCAAGCGCCGTGGTTTCCAGCGGAGCTCGACGTGTGCAAGGCGAATCTTGACTGCCACGATTTCGTCGCGGGCGACGTGCTGCGCCCGCGTGACGGCGTTGTGATCAAAACGACCAATCTCAACCATCCCGGCGGCTGCATCGGCTACCGGGTCGAATGGGGCGGCCGCGCCGTCGCATTCGTCTGCGATACCGAGCACGAACCCGGCAAACTGGATGCGGGGGTGCTCGGGCTTATCGAGGGCGTCGACCTGGTTATCTACGATTGTACTTACACCGAGGATGAAATGCCGCGCCGGCGCGGCTACGGCCATTCGACCTGGCAACAGGGCGTCAAGCTCTGCGAGGCGTCAGGCGCTCGAGGCCTTGCGCTGTTCCACCACGATCCCACACGAACAGACGAGGACCTCGATGTCATTGAACGCGAAGCGGCCGATGCATTTGCCGGCGCCTTCGCTGCCCGCGATGGCCAGACGCTGGAGTTTCCGCGCCGCAAACGCGGCGCCCTGCGCTAAGCCGTCGTCAGACGTTCGGCCATGTCGAGCAGGGCGCTTGCCGCCAGCCAGCAAGCGCCGGATCGCAGACTTATTTCAAAAAGCCGCGCCAGAAACGACCAGGCCGCCTGGTCATGCACGAGATGATGGGTGAGCAGGCCGACCGCTGCGTCGGCGTCATCAAAACCCCGACCCAGTTGCGCAACGATGTCGTGAACCAACTGTGCGTGATCGCGGCAACCGCGCGCGCCGCTCCAGTCCATCAAGTCGACGTTGGTGTTGAGCATGCGTATCGGCGCCGGCTTCGGCGGCCCATAAGCGGACAGCGCCTTGAACCCCAAAGGAACAAGATCAGGGATCAGGCAGGCGTCGATTCGATTCCATGGCGGCACCAGCATCGGCATGGCGCGCACGCCATGCAAACCGGCGAGGCGTGACAAACCTTGCGCGAGTTCGTCGAGCACTATGGCGCGAGGCCGATGGGCGCCCAATTCCTGCTTCTTTTGCCCTTCCGGCGCATGGTTGCGATGCGCCCAGCCATGCACCGCGACCGACGCACGCGGCTCCGTTTGAAGCCGGTCCGCGAGGGCGTCGCCGGTTAGGGCCGGGATGACGGCCAGCGTCACCGGAACTGCGAACGCGCCGCTCAAGCCAAGCAACCGATCAAGCGCATCGGTCAATTCCACAGCGTCATCGTCCCGCAGCCAGAAACGCGCGGCCCGGCCAGCGCCGTTCCAGCGTGCAAGTTCATCCGCCAAGGGCTGCCAGGCGGGTTCAAGCGCGGTCATGTCGTTACTTTTGCGAGAATGTCGTTCAGCCGAACGGCCGCAGCGGCGAGGGACCGTTCTTCCGCCACAAAACGTCGTGCGGCCTCACCCATGCTCCGTCGTTGAGACGCATGTGTCAGAAAGAACCGGATGGCGTCAGCGAAGGCCGCGCTGTCGTTGGGCGGCGTCAGCAGGCCGGTCCGGCCGGCAATGACGACTTCCGGCACACCCGCCGCGTCCTGCGCCACGACGGGAAGCCCGGCTGCCTGAGCTTCGAGATACGCCAGTCCAAACGCCTCGCCGCAACCGGGCCAGACATAGATGTCCGCGCGGGAAAGCGCAGGCTGAACGGCCGCCGTTTCGATCTGGCCGAGCCATTCGATGCGCTTCGCCGGGATACCGGCAAATTCCGCCGTGACCTCGGCGCGACAGGGTCCGTCGCCGATGACCGACAACGTCCAAGGCAAATCCGCCAGCCGTTCGAGGGACCGGGCAAGCAGGCGGTAGCTGACAAGCTTGTCCCCCGGCCGCATCATTGCGACCGTAACGATACGCGTGCCGTCGGACGTAGCAGGCGCCACGCCAAATTGCGCCGTGTCGATGAATGGCCTCAGCATTGCAAAGGCTGCCCGCGGCGCGATCGCCGACAGCCCATCATGATCCCGCCTGGTGAAGCAGATGTTCACGGCAGCCCGCGCCACGGCGTCCGCAACCAGCACTTGCGTTATCGCCCACGCACCGATATTTCGACGCGTCGAGTAGGAGGCTTCCGCTGTCACATAGGGGATGCCGAACACGGAACCGAGTTTTGGTCCAAGCAGATCAGGCGCTTTGTAATAGGGATGATAGGTGAACCAGAGATCCGGCTTGCGATCTCGCGTCCAGGCGCACGCGATCCGCGCAATCTCCACATCGGCTTCGGCCGTTTTGACGGCATAATGGTCGTTCAGCGGTTCGGCTGAAAAACTGCGCAATTCGGAGACGAGTTCGACCGTGTGGCCGGCGCACTCGAGCCCTTTCATCAGCAAGCGCGCCATCTGCCTGTCCCCGGACGTCACCGGATGGTTCGGCGGCTTCAAGGGCGCATAGAAGGCAATCCGCATCGATGCGACCCTATTCTCCAAACGCCGCTCAAGTCAAAGCGCGCACGGCCGCATTCCAGCGAGCCAATATCCAGCAAATATGCTAATCGTCAGACATGCGAGAAACAACAAGCAGCGATGCCTTCTTCGACACGGTGCCGATATTTGCGGAATTCGAAGGCGTTGCGGATGCCGGCAACTATCGTCCGCTGCCGGACAACTGGGCGCTGGCGACAGCCGACGTCGTCGGCTCCACCGAAGCGATCGAGGCCGGCCGCTACAAAATGGTGAACACGGCGGGCGCGAGCGTCATCTCGGCGCTTCTAAACACGTTGGGGCGCCGCGACCTTCCCTTCATGTTTGGTGGCGACGGGGCGATCGTCGCGTTTCCGCAGTCGGCGCAAGAGAAAGCCAGCGCTGCGCTGGCTGCGGTTCAAGCTTGGGCCGCCGACGATCTGGACTTGACGTTGCGCGGCGCCATCGTTCCGATGAAGGATATTCGCGCAAAGGGGCTGGATGTGCGGGTTGCGCGGTTTCAAGCCTCCGACCAGGTTTATTATGCCATGTTCACCGGCGGTGGCGCCAGTTGGGCGGAAGCGGAGATGAAGGCGGGGCGTTTTCGGATTGAGTCGGCGCCCTCTGGCGCTCGGCCGGATCTCACCGGCCTCTCCTGCCGCTGGGATCCGATCGAGGCGCGAAACGGCGAAATCGCCTCGATCATCGCTGTGCCGACCGCTGTCGGGAACCCGAAACTCTTTGGCAAGCTGGTCTCGGATATCGTCTCGCTTGCCAGCGACCAGGCACGGGCAGGCCATCCGGTGCCTTTCGACGGTCCGGGCTTAAGTTGGCCGCCAAAAGGCTTGGACCTGGAGGCCCGCGCCTCAGCGCCAAAAGGTCGTCGGCTGTTGCCGAAGCTGTCTATTCTGGGTCAACTTGCGCTGACTGCGGTCCTCGGTCGTTTCGATTGGACGCTGGCGGGCTTCAATGCAAAGCAATACAAGCGAGATGTCGCGCAAAATTCTGATTTTCGAAAGTTCGACGACGGCCTGAAGATGACTATAGACATCGACCAGACGGTCCTCGGGAAGATCGAAGCCAGGTTGAAGGAAGCCGAAAGGTCGGGAATCTGCACCTATGGGCTGCACCGGCAGAGGTCCGCGCAGATGACTTGCATCGTGGCGACGCCGCTGCAACGCGACCATGTACATTTCATCGACGGCGCGGCCGGAGGGTACGCCATGGCCGCAGCCATCCTGAAGTCGAAGAAAGCTGCTTGAGGCCTGCCGCCCTTTCACCTATCTGTCATGAGTTAAGGTGTTTTCCAGTCATATGTCTGGAATGCTTCTTGCTGTCGTAGGCCGCTTCTCCAGGGCGGCGATTCCGGCATCGCCACAAGAGAAAATGAGATTTGAACGCCGCCTACGTGACTTATAACGCGCTCATGAACAAGATTGTCGGACGCGAGGCACGCGCCGGAGTCATCGGGCTCGGCTATGTCGGATTGCCGCTGGCGCTGGCGATTTCCCGTGGCGGTTTCTCGGTGGTCGGGTTCGATATCGATCCGGCGAAGATCATCGCCCTCAATGATGGCCGCTCTTACATCGCGGCCGTGGGGTCCGATATGCTGGCCGGCGCGCTCGCTGCCGGGCGGTTTCGTGCGACGGCCGATTTCGTCGAGCTTGCCGACTGCGATATAGTCATTATCTGTGTCCCGACTCCGCTGACGCGGCATCGGGAGCCGGATCTGTCCTTCGTCAGGAACACGGCGATTGTGGTCGCCGACAATTTGCGCCTCGGTCAGTTGGTGGTGCTCGAATCCACCACCTATCCGGGTACGACGGAGGGCGTGGTGAAGGCCATTCTCGAACGAACCGGGCTGAAATCCGGCGTCGATTTCTACCTTGGCTTTTCCCCCGAACGTGAAGATCCCGGCAACCGCAATTTCGAGGTGTCCACCATCCCAAAGGTGGTCGCCGGAGATGGTCCCGAGGCGACAGCCGTGATGTCGGCTTTCTATGGCGGCGTGGTCGAGACGATTGTCCCGGTGTCGAGCCCGTCGACCGCGGAGGCGGTCAAGCTCACCGAGAACATTTTCCGCGCCGTCAACATCGCTCTCGTCAACGAGTTGAAGCTCGTCTACGGCGCGATGGGCATCGATATCTGGGAAGTCATCGAGGCGGCAAAGAGCAAGCCCTTCGGCTTTATGGCCTTTTATCCGGGTCCGGGTCTCGGCGGCCACTGCGTGCCGATCGATCCGTTTTACCTGACCTGGAAGGCGCGCGAGTATGAAATGCCGACCCGCTTCATCGAGCTTGCCGGCGAGATAAATTCCGCCATGCCCCGCCATGTCGTCGGCAAGCTGGCCGAAGCCCTGGACCTGCGGTTGGGGAAGGCGCTGAGCCGCTCACGCATTTTGATTATCGGCCTGGCCTACAAGAAGAACGTGCCCGACATCCGCGAAAGTCCTTCACTGCGGCTGATGGAACTGATCGAGGAGCGGGGCGGCAAGGCGGAGTTTCACGATCCGCTGGTCAACGAAATTCCATCGACGCGCGAACATGGCGGGCTCGAGGGCCGGATCTCTGTCGAATTGGCGAAGACCGTTCTGGCCGGTATCGATGCAGCGATCGTCGCGACCGACCATGACGGGATCGACTACCGGATGATCGCCGAAAGCGTGCCGCTGGTGATCGACACGCGAAACGTGTTCGCCCGTCTGGGCATCGAGCACGCTGCGGTCGTCAAGGCCTAGCAAGATGATCGCCAACCGGTTCTTCCGCCGATATGACCGCATCTGGCAATCCGAAGCGCCGAGTGTTTTTCCAACAAAATTTCCGGGCGGCCGATATGGGACGGACCGCTCGCTGTTCCTAACGGCGGAGATCAAATGAGCAACGCAGAATCCGAAGTCTCGCAAATTCTTCTCGACAAGGTCGCCGACTGGCTGACGCAGTCGGCGCTGGCCGGTGACGACCTCGAAACCGTCGTGCGCGGATTTTGCGAAAGGCTGGCCGCGGCCGGCGTCCCGATCCTGCGCGTCCATCTAAGTTTTTCCATGCTGCACCCGCTTTATGACGCGCTCGGCTTCACCTGGCGGCGCGGTCGCGGAGTCGAGGTGGAGGGCTTGCGCAAAACGGGCGGCGTGCATTCGGACCGCTATCTCGCCAGCCCATACTTCCATCTTTTCAGCAACAAGCTTGACTATCTGCGCCGCAGGCTCGATCCGGCCGCGCCGTCGGAGTTTCCGGTGTTCGACGATCTGAAGGAGATTGGAGCCACCGACTATCTGGCCTTCATCCACTCCTTCAACAGCACGGTGGGGCAGGGCATGATCGGGTCGTGGTCAACCGACAGGGCCGACGGATTCACCGAGAGCATGATCGCCGCGCTGTTGCGCATCCAAAACCACCTCGCGGCAGCGAGCAAGATGGCGGTGCTGAGCAAGCTGGCCGACAACATCGCAACGACTTATCTCGGCGGAGAAGCCGGCAAGCGCGTGCTCAACGGGCAAATCAAGCGCGGCGAAGGCGACACGATTCGCGCCGCTCTGGTCATGGCCGACATGCGCGGCTCGACGCGGCTTGCCGAAACGGCTGGTCGCGAGGTCTATATCGACACGCTCAATCAGTTTTTCGACGCGATCGCCACGCCGTTCAACCGTGAAGGCGGGCAGATCCTGAGCTTTATGGGCGACGGGTTCCTGGCGCTGTTTCCCTGCGAGAGGCATCGCGGCCCATCGGAACTGGCCTGTCAAGCGGCGCTCAGGGCCGCAACAAAAGCCACCGCCAGAATGTCGGACCTCAATGCGCGCAGGAAGAACGACAAGCTCGGCTACGGCATTGGCCTGCATGTCGGCAACGTCATGTTCGGCAATGTGGGTCTTGCTGAAAGGCTGACCTTCTCGGTTTTCGGTTCGGCCGTAAACGAGGTCCAGCGCCTTCAGAATTTGAGCAAGAAGTACCCGCATCATCTGATCGCCAGCAAGGATTTCGCGACCTATTGCGGTGGCGACGGATGGCTCACGCTCGGCACGGAAAAACTCGCCGGGATCAGGCAACAGGTGACGGTGCTGACGCCGTCGCTTTCCGGCGTTTCGTCATCTGATGATGATGCTTTGCAAGATGGCGCCTTTCGCAGTATGTCGGACGCCGAGCAGGTCATCCTGCTGCACCGCGATGCCAGCAGAGTGCCGATACCTCAGATAAAGAAACTTCAATGAGCATGAAAAACATCAAGGCAGCCGTCTTCACAGCCGCGCTCTATCTCTCATGCGCTGTGGCCGGCGCAGACAGCCAGAAATTGGCCGATGGCTTCGATGGTTCAAATTTCGGTCCGGAAGGCGGGCTCTATTACCGTGAAAATTCCGAGCAGAGCGCGGGCCTGGTCGAATTTCAGTCCAAGGAAGTCCGCAGTGGCAGCGGCGCGCTCAAGTTGAGCGTCAAGTCCCAGTGCGCGGCCGGCGATGATTCATGCAGCGAACGTGCCGAAATCTGGGAAAGGACGAAACTGCGCGTGCCCTACAATGAGGGCGTCTGGTATGGCTTTGCGGTCAAGTTCGCCGAGCCCATTCCAAACGACGACCATCGCTACGTGATCGCCCAGTGGAAGCGCGAAATAAAACCTGGGGCCGACGGCGATTTCAGTCCGTTTCTGGCGCTGAGGCTGCGCGGCGGCAAACTGTTTGCAACCGTCGAGACCAATTACCGGCCCCCGGTCGATGGCAGCGGACCTGCCGAATGCGGCGCCAAAAACACGCCGGTCTGGCTGCGGCCGGAGACCAACCAGATGCGGGCTCTGGTCGCGGCCGATGCGACGTGGACGCCGCGAGACGGCGAACTTTACGCGTCCTGTTCCGATGCGCTGACAATCATTGACCATGGCAACAGTTTGCCGAGGCCCGATTCCGGCTGGATCGATTTTGCGATTTTCACAAAGCCTGGTCCGGATGGGGCCGGCCATATCGAACTGTTCGCCAACGGCAAACCGGTCGTGACCGTCAAGGGCCTGATCGGCCACGCAGACAAAGGGTTGGGCAAGAACCAGTATTTCAAATTCGGTCCGTATCGCGCCGGCCACGCGAACGACTGGATCCTCTACTATGATAACTTCCGGCGCTCACCGCGCTGCGAGGATGTACTGAAAGACGGCGTCTGCCCGGCGGCATGATCCACCAGAGGGAGTCTCCACCGCAAGGTCCTTACAGTCTCTAGGCAGACCCTTGACCCTACTATGGGCTTCCTTGCTAGAGTGTGTTGAGATACATGTCAGGATGAGCCGACAATAGTAGATTTCGAGACCCGGAGCGGAGCGTATTTTTGGATACCTTAGCACCCGGAAGTATAGAAGCTGCCATTTGTAGGCCGGCATGACGTGAACATCAACACGCCTTAGGCCAGACCGTCTGGCGCGGCGCTCCGACGAGGGATCCGTGCGGGGATGGAAGTAGGAACTGATCTGCTGCGGATCGAGGATCTCGGCGTCTCCTTTGCAATCATCGGGGGCCCGATCCACGCCGTGCGGCGGGCCAATCTGCGCGTGCTGCCCGGCAAGGTGACGGCGCTGGTCGGCGAGTCGGGGTCGGGCAAGTCGGTGATCAGCCAGGCCGTCATGGGCATTCTGCCTCAGACTGCGCAGGTCCGGGGCCGCATCCTGTTCTCGGATCCGGCAAAACCTGGCTCTACGCAGGACATTCTTCAGATGCCTCGCGACGGTCGCGAGATTCGCACGCTGCGCGGCAGCCGCGTCGGCAAAATCTTCCAGGAGCCGATGACGTCGCTGTCGCCCTTGCACACGATCGGCAACCAGATCAGCGAAGTGCTGCAGATCCACACCGAATTGTCGGCCGCGGACAGGAGGGACCGGACGGAGGAGATGCTCGGGCTGGTCGGCTTCGCCAATCCGCGCCGTGCCTACAATATGTACTCCTTCGAACTGTCCGGCGGTCTGCGGCAGCGCGCGATGATCGCCATGGCGCTGATCTGCCGGCCCGCCCTTCTGGTTGCCGATGAGCCGACGACCGCGCTTGACGTCACCATCCAGGCGCAGATCTTGCAACTGTTGCGCGACCTGCAGGCCAAGCTCAATATGGCCATGCTGTTGATTACGCATGACCTTGGCGTGGTGGCCAATGTCGCCGACGAAGTCGTGGTCATCTACCATGGCGAGATCATGGAAGCCGGCCCGGTCGACGCAATCTTCCGCAGACCGAGCCATCCCTATCTGAAGGGGTTGATGGCAGCCGTGCCACATTTCGACATGAAGCCGGGGGAGCGTCTCAAGGCTTTGCGTGAAGTACCGGTGAATGTCGAACAGTTGCTCGGCAAGCAGGACAAGCCGAAGAGCGGGACAGACATCATCCTCTCGGTTCGGGGCTTGACGAAGTCTTTCACCACGCGAAAGTCGAGCGGTTTCGGCAAGGATCAAAACGTTGCCGTGCGCGCGCTTGATGGCGTCAGCTTCGACATCAGACGTGGCGAATGCCTGGGCCTCGTCGGCGAAAGCGGCTGTGGCAAGACCACGGTCAGCAAGGTTCTGATGCGGGCCGTGACCCCGGATGAGGGGTCGGTCGTGTTCAACGGCCCCGATGGCCCGATCGATGTGCTGGCCGCCGAAGGCTCTGCCCTGCGCGACCTGAGGACCAAGATGCAGATGGTCTTCCAGGATCCGGTTTCATCCTTGTCGCCGCGCATGACGATCCAGCAAGTGCTGAGCGAACCGCTGGAAATTCACGGGCGCGGGAATGCGCGTTCCAGGGTCGATACGGTCGTCTCGCTGATGGAAGCGATCGGCCTCGACCGACGGTTCATGAGCCGTTACCCGCACAGTTTTTCGGGTGGTCAGCGGCAGCGCGTCGGCATCGCCCGTGCTCTGGCGCTCGGTCCCGATCTGGTAATCTGCGATGAGCCTGTGTCGGCCCTCGATGTTTCTGTTCAGGCGCAAATCCTGAACCTCCTCAAGGATCTGCAAAATGAGTTGGGCCTGACCTATCTGTTCATCTCGCACAACCTGGCGGTTGTCGACTACATGGCCGACCGGATCGCGGTCATGTATGGCGGACGGATAGTCGAGTTGGCGCCGCGCGAAATCTTGCTGCGCAAGCCTATCCATCCCTACACCCGCGCGCTTCTGGCGGCGGTGCCGTTCCCGAACCTCGACAGGCCGCTGGACTTCGCGACGCTGAACAACAACGGTGCGACCGACAAGGGCGCGTGGCCGCCGCAATTCCGCGATGAGGGCGAGGAAGATGCGATGGCGCCGGCCGATCTCGGCGGCGGACATTTCGTGCTCGCCCGGCGCGCCACCGATGCAAGGGAGTTGCGTCCATGATGAACCGACGAATAGCACTCGGCTTGATGGCGTCGACCTTGATGCCCGGCGCATTGCGCGCGGCCGGCCTCGAACCTGATTTTCTGCAGCCGCGGCTCGAAGCACGAGATTTGCCGCCGCTCGCAGAGCGCCTGCCCAAGGCGCCGAGGGTCGTGAACGTCGCCGCCATGGGCCGGCAGCCCGGGACGCATGGCGGCGCGGTGCGCACGCTGATCGGCAGCCAAAAAGACATCCGGCTGATGACCATCTACGGCTATGCAAGGCTGGTCGGATTTGACGAAAAGCTCAAACTTCATGCCGACATCCTCGAGAGCTTCGAAACCGTCGAGGACCGCGTTTTCACGTTCAAGATTCGCGAGGGCCACAAATGGTCGGACGGTAGCCTGCTAACGACCGAAGATTTCCGCTATTGCCTGGAGGATATCTGGCTCAACGAGGAATTGACGTCTGGCGGTCCTTCGACGGCGATGATTGTCGACGGCAAGCCGCCCTTGTTTGAAATTCTCGATCCGTTGACCGTCCGCTATACCTGGGACAGCCCGAACCCCGATTTTCTTCCTACGCTCGCTGCTGCCCAGGCGCTGGTTCTCGCTGTGCCCTCGGCCTATCTGCGGCAGTTCCACAAGAAGTATGTGGACCCCGAGAAGCTTGAAGCGCTGCTGAAGGAAAACAAGGCCAAGAGATGGACGCAACTCCACATCCGCATGGCGCGGTCGTATCGTCCTGAAAATCCAAATCTGCCGACGCTCGACCCTTGGATGAACACGGTCACCCCGCCCGCCGAGCAATTCGTTTTCGACCGCAACCCCTACTTTCACCGGGTCGATGAAAACGGTCTGCAGCTGCCCTATATCGACCGGTTTATCCTCAATGTCAGCGCGTCCGCGATCATCCCGGCCAAGACCGGCGCCGGCGACAGCGATCTTCAGGCCGTCGGCATCGATCTTGCCGACTACAGCTTCCTGAAGGATGCCGAGAAGCGCTATCCGATGAAGGTCCGGCTGTGGAAGAAGACGCAAGGCTCGCGGCTGGCCCTGCTCCCGAACCTTAACGCGGCCGATCCTGCCTGGAGAACCGCGCTGCGCGACGCGCGCGTGCGCCGGGCGCTTTCCCTGGCCATCGACCGGGAAGAAATCAACAAGGCTGTGTTCTACGGGCTTGCATCCATCAGCAGCGACACGGTCTTGCCGGAAAGTCCGCTTTACCGGCCCGAATATGCCCAGGCCTGGGCCGCCTACGACCCTGACATGGCAAATGCTCTGCTCGACCAGACCAGCTTGAGCACGCGTGACGATGACGGGTTGCGGACGCTCCCGGACGGTCGCCTGGCCAAGATCGTGGTCGAGACGGCGGGGGAAGGCACGATCGAGCCGGATGTGCTCGAACTTGTGACGGATCACTGGCGCAAGATCGGCATCGGGCTGTTCATCCGCTCGTCGCAGCGCGATGTGTTTCGCAGCCGGGCGATGGGTGGCCAGATCATGATGTCGATGTGGTCCGGAATCGACAACGGCGTTCCCACCGCCGACATGAACCCGGGTCAATTGGCGCCGACGCGCGACGACCAGATGCAATGGCCGCTTTGGGGCGCGCACTATCTGTCGCATGGCAAGCTTGGCGAGGCGCCCGACGTCGCGGAAGCCATGGAACTCGTCACTCTGGCCGACCGCTGGCGCAAGACGAGCGGCATGGCGGACCGGACCGCGATCTGGGCCTCCATGCTTGCGCTCTATACCGACCAGGTGTTTTCGATCGGCATCATAAACGCGACGCTGCAACCGATCCTGGCGTCTTCGCGGATGCAGAACCTGCCCGATGTCGGGCTCTACGGCTTCGATCCGACATGTTACTTCGGCGTCTATATGCCTGACACTTTCTGGCTTTCCGGAGAATCCTGAGCGTGGTGCGGTACATACTCTGGCGCATCGCCGCGATGGTTCCGACGCTGCTGATCATTTCAGCGCTCGTCTTCATCATTATCGAACTGCCGCCCGGCGACTATTTCGAAAGCTATGCAGCCGAACTCAGGGCCCAGGGCGAAGGTGTCGATCTGGACCAACTCGAAGCGCTAAGGGCGGAGTACGGTTTCGACAAGCCGATAATCGTCCGGTATTTCTACTGGGTTGTAGGCATGCTGCAGGGCGATTTCGGCTATTCGTTCGAGTTTCAGACACCGGTCAGCGAGGTCGTCGGAGACCGAATGTGGCTGACCGTTCTGGTATCGTTCGTGACAATCATCTTCACTTGGCTTGTTGCTTTTCCGATCGGCATGTATTCCGCGACCCATCAGTACAGCTGGAGCGACTACGGGCTGACGTTTTTCGGGCTGCTCGGCATCGCCATTCCGAATTTCATGCTGGCGCTGATCATGATGTATTTCGCCAATATCTGGTTCGGTACCTCCATCGGAAATCTGATGGATCAAAAATATCTCGCGGAAGACATGAGTTGGGACAAGGCGAAATCCATTCTCGAACACCTCTGGATTCCCGTCATCATCATCGGTGCAGGCGGCACGGCCGGCATGATCCGGCGTCTTCGCGCCAATCTGCTTGACGAGCTTCAGAAGCAGTATGTCGTGACCGCCCGCGCCAAGGGGCTCCATCCTTTCAAGACCCTGGTGAAATATCCGCTCCGCATGGCTTTGAATTTCTTCATGTCCGACATCGGGTCGATCCTGCCGGCGATCATCTCGGGCGCGGAAATCACCGCTATCGTGCTTTCGCTCGAGACCACTGGACCCATGCTCATCAAGGCGCTGCAGAGCCAGGACATGTATTTGGCCGGTTCCTTCCTGATGTTTCTCGCTTTCCTGACGGTAATCGGCGTGCTGATTTCCGATCTGGCGCTCGCAATTCTTGATCCGCGTATCCGGCTTCAGGGCGGGAGCACCAAATGAACTCGCCGCTTCCGATATCCGGCGCTCCGCTGGCGCACTACGTGTCGACCGCTCCATTCGATCCGACATCCGTCGAGGCGATGACCGAGGAGCAGTCCCGCATCTATCAGGCTTCGCAGTTGCGGCTGATGTGGTGGAAGTTCAAGCGGCACAGGGTCGCCGTGGTGTCCGGTGTTTTCCTCGCCGTGCTCTACGGCATGATCGTGATCAGCGAATTCCTGTCGCCTTACAATCTGCATACGCGCAACATGGATTTCATCTATTCGCCGCCGCAGCGGGTTCGTATCTTCCATGATGGACAGCTTGTCGCGCCATTCGTCTATGGGCGCACACTGACGCTCGACATGGACACGCTGAAACGCGTTTACGCCGACGACAAGACCGACGTGCAGCAGTTGCGGTTCTTCTGCCGCGGCGATGCTTACGAGTTCTGGGGCCTGTTTCCGGGCAATCTGCATCTGGTTTGCCCGGCGCAAAACGGCCAGTTTTTTCTTCTCGGCGCCGACAGGCTGGGGCGCGACGTGCTTTCACGTATCCTGTCGGGAGCGCGGATTTCGCTGACGATCGGCCTTGTCGGCATCGCCTTCAGCCTCCTTCTCGGAATCGTCATCGGTGGGCTCGCCGGATACAAGGGCGGCGTTTTCGATCTGATCGTGCAACGCATCATCGAGGTGCTCCAATCCATTCCCAGCATTCCCTTGTGGATGGCGCTGGCGGCTATCATGCCGGTGACCTGGAGTCCGATTGTTGTCTATTTCGGCATTACGATCATCCTGAGCTTGCTCGACTGGACCGGCCTCGCGCGCGCCGTGCGTTCCAAACTGCTCGCACTGCGCGAGGAAGATTACGTTCTGGCCGCGCAGTTGATGGGCGCCAAGAGCAGCCGCATTATCGGCCTGCATCTCGTTCCCGGTTTCATGTCGCATCTCATCGCCACCGCGACCATATCCATACCGGGAATGATCCTGGGCGAGACGGCGTTGAGCTTTCTGGGATTGGGGCTCAGGCCACCGATCACGAGCTGGGGCATTCTCCTGACCGAGGCCAGGAGCGTGAACGTGATCGCCTTCTATCCTTGGCTGCTGTTCCCGATGGTCCCGGTGGTTCTCGTTATCCTGGCGTTCAATTTCCTGGGCGACGGACTCCGCGATGCGGCCGATCCCTATCGTTAGCCGCGCCGCGAAGGCTTTGGACTCGTTGCGGTACGCTTGCGTTGCCGCTGTCCATGCCGGAAGATCGCTACTTCGTCTACCGTCGCCCTGAACGAGACGATTGCTCCCCGGGGGGCGCATTCAGCGTCGCCGCGCCGCACGTGAAGCCCATTCCCAGCCGGCCCCTTCCCTTCTATGCTTGGGGTAGACGACCAGAGGAGCCGCTTCGATGAGAAGATACTGTTGGCGCTCTTCTGTTTGCTTGCCGCCAGCGGCGCACTTAAGATCCACGCGGCTCGGATGCCGCCCTTCCCGGAGACCCCATGACAATTTCGCCAATGCCCCCACAAGAGAAGATCGTGCCGTCGCTGCGCGCGATCCGGCTCGGCGATGCGGAGGCGCTTTGCGCGATGGTCAATATGCCGTGTTTTCGCCACGGCACGCTTCGCATGCCCTTCGAAAGGGTGGATCAGTGGGAGAAGCGGATCGCAAGATCGGCAGCCGAAACCACCTGGATCGTCGCGGAGGTCGAGGGGCAGTTCGTCGGACACGGCAACCTGACCACACAGAGCGCCATTCGGCGCGCCCACATCGGCGAGATCGTGCTCGGTGTCGACGACAATTTCGTTGGGCGGGGGATCGGGTCGGCGATTCTTGACGCGCTGCTTGACGTGGCGGACAACTGGCGCGCGCTCAAGCGCGTCGAGCTGACCGTGTACGCTGACAATGAACCCGCCATCGGCCTCTACACGCGCTGCGGTTTTGTGGTCGAGGGCCGACATGTCAAGGCCGGATTCAGAGACGGCGCATACCACGATCTGCTGTTCATGGCGCGGCTCAGGTTCTGAGAAACGGCACGTCCGTCGGCCTTGCGACCCGCGGGCATCGGCAAGGGAAGCCGGCGCGATACCGTAAATTAAACTGAAGACTGACGAGCACCATCATCAAAGCTTCAGATCAGCCGCCGGTGAAGCGGTTGGCAATATCCTGCAGTTCGGTGCGGTACTGATACAAGACAACCAGCACGAGGATGACGAGCGTCCAGATCGCCAGCGCGCGGACGGTATCGCCGAAACGGTGGCGCGAGCCGAGAATGCCGGCGCCAATGACCGTGCCGAGCAGGCCCAGATAGAGCAGGCGGGCCAGGCCGTCATTGTCGAGGCCGGGCATCGCGCCGCTGAAATCGGCGGCAACAAGCAGGAGCAGGCCGCCCGCCATGACTGCGAAGATGATCCACCAGAAGCGGCTCATGATCGGACC
>JBGTLX010000452.1:0-3457 GCA_041743855.1 Rhizobiaceae bacterium
CGGTAGCGCCTGCTCCGCGACCTTGCCGTAGTTGAGCCACGAGGCATTCGTTTGCGCGACAGCCTGTGCACGCCCGACAGCCAGCACCATCGAAGCTGGGTCATTCACCTTCTGGCCGATCATTTTGCTGGTGTCGTTTATTGCATTGATCACGGCATTCTGACGAATCAGATCGGCGGCGGTAGCTGCCGCGTCGGCAATGTTGTTCTTGAAATAGGCCTGCTGTATCTGAGTCGCGATAAGCGCGGCCGCTGCGGAGCCTGGCAGGGTGGGGTTGAGCTGGAACGCCAAGCGGCCTTGTATCTGCGAAATCTGCGCAGGCAGGCGCCCATTCAAGTTTTGATAAACGTTCGGGCAGGTATCGACCGTGACGCTGCCCCCGGAAGCGGTTAGCGTGCTGAATCGTGCTGGATTGGGTGAAGCCATCAACGTCCAGACGTCGCCTGAACGTGAGAAGTCCGTGGGATCGACCGTGCCGTCGATCAGGTCGTACATCGTGCAGTTGTGGACGAAGTTGATGAGATCGGTCCTGAAATTCGGGTCCTGAAAGACGACGCTGCGGGTGTCGCGGATAAGTCGATTGCCGAACATGAGGCCGTTTTTCTGATAGGAGAGCTCACTGGGCAACGCGCCAGGGCCGGGAATGACCTGAAACGCCGTCTCGAAAAGCTCAGTGAGCGTGTGCCCGATCATGTTGGTCAGCCCGCCAAACAGGGCGAGTCCGAAGGGGACGTTGTCGACCACCTTCACCGGCGCGCCGCCCGTCTTATCTACGATGCCGACGGTGACCTTGGGAATGATCAGAATCGAGAACACGAGAACGACCGAGCCCAACCATTTCCAGCCTTGCAGCTTATCGGGAGCGAACGCGTAGGCGAGAAGCGCGGCTACGAACCCGCAGAAAGCAACCGCGGCCACCGCGCTCAGGTAATTGGTCGAACCCAGGATCGCCGCAATGGCGTTAAAGACGCCGAAGAGACTGTCGGAATTCTGATAGGCGTAGATCTCCCACATAATCGCGCTCGTCTTTCTCGTTCTCTAATGCGCCATGTAGGCGGCTTGCTGCCCGAGCATGTCCATCACGTGCTGCGGCATACTGGAGCGAAGCTGGCGCTCCAGTTGCTCGAGATGACTGGCGACCGCCCTGAACGAACCCACCTTCTGATACAGCAGATTTTTCTCCTGGGCGAGTCGTAGCAGCATGCCTTGCGCGCGTTTTCGGATATCGTTGGCGCGGTCGCGCTGCACTTGTTGGAGGTTGTAGTCCTTGTCGAGTGCCGCCATGCCCAGCCGAAGATTCCGATCAAGAAAGACATAGGCGTAGTCGGCGGCTATCACATCGCGATACTGGCCGATCAGGCTATCGGCCAATCCCGAACCGGGTATCGTGGCGCCGATCGAGAGCATCTTGTAAACCGGCTCGGTAGTCTGGTTGACGAAGCCGACCTCGGCAGAATTGTTCGGAATGGCGGTGCGCGAGGCGATTTTCGAGGCAATCGAACGCATCATGTTCTCGACCTTGGCTGTGAACGGTGTATGCGTGTAATTGGTGTTGAGCGTGACCGAATCGCAGTTTGTGTAGTCGTTGCACCTCAGCATGTGTTGCACGACGTCGGTACCAGAAGCCGCGGCCTGGCCGTAGAGCAGTTGGCTGATCGAAGTAATGGTGGGTGCAATGGGCTCGGGATCGCGGCCGGCCTCATCGGGATAGAAGATGATCGTTCCCACCATGCTCATGATCAGTTCTCGCTCCTGGTCATCGAGGTAGGAGCCGGTGTACTGCAATGCCTTCCAGGTCAGGTTGCCGACGAAAGGCGCCTTATTCCGGATGTTGGGGTCGCCGGATGCCCGGGCTGAGGCGAGGATGCTCGGGCGGTCGGAGCCGCAGCGGCGCCGCGCGGCATCACGATCAGTCTCGAGTCCCATTTCGATGGCGAGATCGGCGCACGATTCCTGCGAGCTGTAACCGACCGCTTCGGCGGCTGTGCTGACGATGGCCTTGGCGGTTTCGCAGGAGTTGATGCGGGCATTGTTGATCCACGTCTCCAAACCTTTGGCCCATTTCGTGAGACCCCCGAGCAGGGGTGACACAGCTTCCAGCGCGATCTGAAACGCGATGCCGGGGAGTGCCGCCGTGATGTTCCTCAACATGTTCTTGAACTCGGTCGCCGAGATGTGCGAAAACGAGCCGCCGAAGACATCGATACCGCCGCACCCGGCCTTGGCGCTCGGAAACTGGATAGCAGCAAGCTGGTAGACCTTGTTCGGCGAGCGCATAAAGAGACTCCCGCCGGTATAGGTGTTGAAGGTCTGGCCGCGGAACGCTCCCGGCGACGTGTAATTGCCTATCGCGCCGAGGTTGTTGAACATGGTGTTGACCTCGGAATTGAGATCGCCCGCGCGCATCGGCACCGACGTGAGAATAAGCACCACGACCATTGCAGTGACAACGATGCGCTTTATCAATCCGCTGGTCATGGCAGCTCCTATTGAAGAACAACTTGCTTGTTCGTACTGGGAACCATCGCCTCCGAGGAGCGCGTGGAGACAATGGATATGCGCTCGAGCAACTGCGACTCGGAGAGCACACCGAAGCCGATCGGCGTGATCTTTCCGGTGTAGGGCTGCGCAAGGAAAACGGCTGGCACTTGGGTTACGTTCAGGGTGCGCGCGATGCCATTGTCGGTTCTGGCATTCGGAAAGCCCGGTATCGGGCCGCCGTCGACACTGATCGCCACCACGTTGATGCCGTGCCGGAGCTGGAAAGCTGCGAGCGTCGGCGCGAAAGCGTGGCAGTATGGGCAGTCGCTGCGGAAGAAAAAGAACAATACGTGATCCTTGCCGAGTTCGGCCATAGATCGGGAGCGCGACGTGAGTTGCTCCTGCTCGAATACTTCCAGCGCCTTCGCGTTCACGGGACGTCCCTGGAGCGTGGGGTCGAGCTCGGGTGTCGCCCACGCGACGCGTTGCGCCACGTCCGCGAAATACGATGCCTGCGAGACAACCTTGGCTTCGAGCTCCATGTAGCGGCGCACATTGGCCTCGGTCGGTTTGATGATTGCGATATTCCGGTATTCCTCGAGCGTCTTTTGTAACCGTTCGAACTGACCGAGCTCCGGCGCTCTTGGCGGCGGCGCCGCCGCGGGAGACGAAGGAGCCGTATTGGCTTTCGGTGACGGGATGGCTTCCTCATCCGATGCGGGTTCTTCGTAGAAATGCCAGCCTCGCCAGCTATCCGACCAGTAAGCGGACGCCGTCGCGGACGCAGGTACCCTGCGAACCTGATCTTGCGCGAAAGGGCCCGAAGGCAGCAGCAACAACGCGAAGAGGAGCAGAGTCTGCTTCAAGTGCGAGCGTTTCATTTCCGACCTTTCACGAGAGGGACTTCGGCGGCAGGCCGTCGCGGCAATAGTTGATGCCCATTTCGATGGTTTGCTTCCGAGGCGAGGCAGCACCG
>JBGTLX010000453.1:0-2186 GCA_041743855.1 Rhizobiaceae bacterium
TCGGGCGTGCATCGTCTGGTGCGCATTTCGCCCTATGATTCGAACGCGCGCCGTCACACCTCCTTCGCCAGCGTCTGGGTCTATCCGGTGGTCGACGACGCCATCGAGATCGACGTCAACGAATCCGACGTGCGCATCGACACCTACCGCTCTTCGGGCTCCGGCGGCCAGCACGTCAACACCACCGATTCGGCGGTCCGCATCACCCACCTTGCGACCGGCATCGCGGTCGCGTGCCAGGCCGAGCGGTCGCAGCACAAGAACAAGGCGAAGGCCTGGGAGATGCTGCGCTCCAGGCTTTACGAGGAGGAGTTGAAGAAGCGCGAGGCCGTGGCGAACGCCACCGAGTCCACCAAGAGCGAAATCGGCTGGGGCCATCAGATCCGCTCTTACGTGCTGCAGCCCTACCAGTTGGTCAAGGATCTCAGGACCGGCGTGGAAAGCTCCAGCCCGTCCGACGTTCTCGACGGCGATCTCGACGAATTCATGGAAGCGTCATTGTCGCAGCGCATCGAGGGCGCGGCGACGCAGGCCGTCGCGGACATAGACTAGGATGTGATGAAATTCCGGTGATGCCGGCCTGCAAATGGCGGCTTTCTGAAAGGAGGATCCAATGAAAGGTCAGCAAACCCGCCAGCCCGTCATCCTCGGCCCCGGGCAGGGCCGGCCCTATGACTGCGGAACCATGAGCGCAGTGTTCAAGGCCGACGGCGAGGAGACCGGCAGGGCCTATTCGGTCTCGGAATGGTGGCTGGCTCCGGGTTCGGACGGGCCGGGCGCGCATTCGCACGAGGCAAATGACGAAGTGTTCTACGTGATCGAGGGCCGGCCGAGCATACTGGTCGGCGAAACTTGGTATGAACGCGAGGTGGGTTCGTCAGTGATCATACCGGCTGGAATCACGCACGACTTCGCCAATCGAACCGAAAGCCGCGCGGGCCTCCTCAACGTGTTCATTCCGGGCGATTTTGAAAAGAACATGTCGTCGATCGTCGAGTGGTTCAGGAACAATCCCTGACAAGGTTTGTTTACCGATTGTTAACCAATGCAGTAGCACCATTTTGAATCGGGAGGTAACCTTGGAGAACACGCCATGTTCTGCTCAGGAAGGGTCGTCCTGATTTATGCCGTCCTCGCAATGACTTTAACTACCTCCCAGCCGGCGTCTGCGCACGATGCGCCGAAAGGCTGGAGCTACCCCTACAACTGCTGCTCCGGCATCGACTGCCGCGAGATTTCGCCGATGACGATCAGCGAAAGGCCGGAAGGCTATGTCATCAAGGGCACCGGGGAAGTCGTATCCTACGCCGACCGGCGCGTGAAAAATTCGCCCGACGGCGAATTTCACTGGTGCTCGGTCGCCGGCGCGAACGACTCGAAAACGATCTGCCTGTTCGTGCCGCCGCGCTCGTTCTGATCAGATCGGCCTGACGGAAGGTTGTCAGCAACGCGGCTCTATGCTGCCATGCATCCGCTTGGCATGGAGGACTGCGTCATGACAATCAATGGAAGTTGCCACTGCAAGGCGACCTCGTTCGAGGTGAGCGTCGCGCCGGAAACCGTTACACAATGCACCTGCTCATTTTGTTCCAAACGCGGCTCGCTCTGGGCCTATTACACGCCTGCTCAGTTCACACTGACAACCCCGGAGCAGAATGTGTCGAGCTATGTATGGGGATCGAAGACAGTCAAACACCATTTCTGCGGCATTTGCGGCTGCGGCACCTTTACCCATACGCCGGATTTTTCGACAGGCGAGCCTGATTTCACCAATCCGAAGGTCAGCGTCAACGCGCGGCTGTTCGACGATTTCGATCTCGACGCCGTCGAAATCGTAGTCATAGACGGCAAAAACCTCTGGTGACGGACGGGCATGATCAACAGCTTTTTTTACGCCCTTTCAAACGATCCGCAAGACGCTGTCTGAAGTAGCGATTTCGCCAGCGTGCCGATCCGCTGTCGGCTTTTCGCCGCAATTTATGCTACAAGTCGCCAAGGGGCAGGTCCACGCAGAGTGTTGCGAAGGACCATCTGGAGAGGGAATAGCCATGAACAGAAAAGTTATCGCCGCGCTTGCGGCCGTCACCCTTGTGGGCGCGTGCACGACCGATCCGTACACGGGTCAGCAGAAAGTTTCCAACACAGCCGGCGGCGCCGCACTCGGCGCGGGGCTTGGCGCGCTGGCC
>JBGTLX010000454.1:0-2460 GCA_041743855.1 Rhizobiaceae bacterium
GGCTCGACGGTGGCGCTCAACCGCCGCATCGGCGAGCCGGTCGACGTGGTCGTCAACGGGCGCAGGATCGCGCGGGGCGAGATCACCGTGCTCGACAACGACCCCTCGCGTTTCGGCATTCGCCTGACCGAGATCATCACCGCGGTCAAACCGGCCTGATCATGACGAGAACGCTTCGCTCCGTTTCGGGGAGACCATGCTGGTGAGCACCGCCGCGAACATGACCCGCGCGCAGAAGGCGGCGGCCATCCTCGTCGCCATGGGCAAGCCGTCCGCCTCGCGGATGCTGAAATTCTTCAAGCAGGACGAGTTGAAGGCGCTGATCGAGGGAGCGCGGATGTTGCGCACCATCGCGCAGGGCGATCTCGAAAAGATCGTCGCCGAGTTCGAGGCCGAGTTCACCGAGGGCGCCGGCCTCATGGATTCGGCCGACAAGATGGACACGATCCTCAACGAATCGCTCTCCCCCGAAGAGATGAGCGCGATCATGGGCAGCGACAAGCCGGCCGCCGCCGCAGATGGCCCGCCGCCGATCTGGCCGCAGCTGGAGAAGCTCGAACCCGCGCGGCTCGGCGAATTCCTGTCGCAGGAGCATCCGCAGACATCGGCCGTCATTCTGTCCAACCTCGCGCCTACCGCGGCCGCCAGCGTGCTGCTCACGGTGTCCAAGACGATGCGCGGCGACATCGTCAAGCGCATGATGTCGATCTCGACCGTGCCGCCGGCCTCGCTTCGCATCATCGAGAACCAACTGCGCAACCGTGTGCTGGTCGAAAGTTCGGCGAGGGACAATTCCGCAGGCCAGATACGGGTCGCCAGCCTGCTCAACGAAATGGACAAGGAACAGCTCGACGAGGTGATGATGGATCTGGAGCAGTCGGGCGCGCCCGACCTCGAAGCGATCCGCTCGCGGCTGTTCTCGTTCGACGATCTGCCGCTGCTCTCGCAGAAGGCGCGCGTGGCGCTTTTCGACGGCATCGCCACAGAACTGGTCACGCTCGCCCTGCGCAACGCGCCGGCAGCACTCGCCGAATCCGTGCTGTCGGCGATCGGCGCTCGTTCGCGGCGCATGATCGAATCCGAACTCAGCCAGGAAGCGGAAGGTGTCGCCATGGCCGAAGTGGTCAAGGCGCGCAAATCGATCGCTTCGACCGCGATCCGCATGTCGCGCGAGGGCGCGTTTGATTTGCCTTCCATGCAGCAAAACGCTGCGTGACGACCGGCTGACGCATGTCGGAAAACGCGGACAAGGACAGCAAGACCGAGGACGCGACCGAAAAGAAGGTTCGCGACACCGTCGAAAAGGGCAAGCTGCCCCATTCGAAGGAAACGACGATCCTCTGCTCGTTCGTGGCGATCCTAATCTTTTCCGTATTCTTCGTTTCCGACGCGGTGCGCGACCTCGGCGTTTCCCTGGCGCTGTTCCTGGAAAAACCCGATGCATGGCCGCTCACCACCGGCAACGACGCAGTGACGCTGGCGCGCCTGGTCACCATGGAAATCGGCAAGGCGCTGGCCAGCCTGCTCATCCTCTTGCTGATTGCCGGCATCGGCGCGTCGGCCTTCCAGAACCTGCCGCAATTCGTCGGCGAGCGCATCCGCCCGCAGGCCTCGCGCATTTCCATCTCCAAGGGCTGGCAGCGCATGTTCGGCGTGCAGGGTTTCGCCGAGTTCCTGAAGTCGCTCGGCAAGCTGGGCTTCGCCATCCTGGTGCTGGTGTTCGTGCTGTCGGACGCGCACCGGCAATTCCTGTCGGGCATGCTGACGCAGACGACCGCGTTCGGCACGGTCATCCGCGACCTGGCCGTCGATATCCTTGTCTCCATCGTCTTCGTGATGGGCCTGATCGCCGCGGTCGATCTCGTCTGGTCGCGCTTCCACTGGCGTCAGGATTTGCGGATGACCAAGCAGGAGGTCAAGGACGAGCTGAAACAGTCGGAGGGCGATCCCATCGTCAAGATGCGGCTGCGCTCGCTGGCGCGCGACCGGGCGCGGCGGCGCATGATCTCGGCGGTGCCGCGCGCTACCTTGATCATCGCCAATCCGACGCACTTCTCGATTGCTCTGAGATACGTGCGCGAAGAGGATGCGGCGCCGGTCGTGCTGGCCAAGGGCCAGGATCTGGTGGCGCTGAAAATCCGCGAGATTGCCGAGGCCAACGGCATCCCGATCTTCGAGGACGTGGCGCTCGCCCGCTCCATGTACAAGCAAGTTTCGGTCGATAGCGTGATCCCGTCGCACTTCTACCAGGCGGTCGCCGAACTGATCCGCATCGTCTATGCCAAAAAGCCGCAAAACATAGCCGCAAAGTAGCTTCATGAACCGACAGCCGCACGCCGCCTCCCGCGAGATCATCGTCGCCGAAGCCATCAAGGACGTGGTCGCCGAACTGCGCCTGGTCGATGTCGCGGACTACATCGCCTTCATCCGGCTGGAGCATTTCGCGACGGTTTCCGACAT
>JBGTLX010000455.1:0-8285 GCA_041743855.1 Rhizobiaceae bacterium
CGGAGCCGACGCCAGCCTTCAGATCGGTTCCTTCGAGCGAGACGCGCTCGGGCAGCGGCTGCGCCAGCCGCGCGCTGGCGCGAAGCCCGGCCCAATCCAGCACCACCGGTTCAGCCAGAGGCAGGTCGATGTCGGCGGGCCCGTCCAGTTCTGCCACAAGCCGCATCGGATCGTAGAGTTGGCCGGCGGAGCGAAAACTGCCGGCCTTCAGGTCGATGCCCTGGGAAGCGTCCGCGAACGCCACACGGTCGCAGAACAGCCCGATGCGGAATGGATAGCCGCGCGCGACCGGATTGGCGCATTCGGCGGTGACCCCGTCGCGGTTGAGGGCGGCAAGCGCGGTTTTCGCCCGGCGTTCGACCATGTCGGCGACGTAAAACCAGCCGGCGCTGTAGCCGCCGAAAAGAAGGACAACGAAGACCGCCAGCCAGAGAATGCGGCGGCTGTAATTCTTCGGCCGGCTTTCCGTGACGGCGTTGGTTTTGGTCATGTCATGCTGCCTGTCTCAAAAGATATGAAATCTATCGCGATCACGCGCATTGCCCGGTCAGCATGAATTTTTCACAAAAACCGGTTTCCACTTTTCGGGATCATGCGCTAACGCTCCAGACGCGCGGAAGATGAAGCCGACAGGTCTGGCCAGTCGATATGAGCGATTTTTGGGTTTTTGGCTATGGGTCGCTGATGTGGCGGCCGGGTTTCGCTCATGTCGAGACGCGCCGCGCCCGGCTGTTCGGTTTTCGGCGCGCGCTGTGCGTGGATTCCTTCATCTATCGCGGCACGCCCGAGCGGCCGGGCCTCGTGCTCGGACTGGATCGCGGCGGCTCGTGCGTGGGGCTGGCGTTCCGGGCGCCAGGCAATTTGCGCGAGGAGGTCGTCACCTATCTTCGCGACCGCGAGCTTGTCACCAATGTCTATCTCGAAAAGCTGCTGCCGGTGCGGCTGGAAGGCGGCGACCTCGTCGAGGCGATCGCTTATGTGGTCGATCGCAGCAATGGACAATATGCCGGCCGCCTCGATGCCGCCCATGCCGCGCAAAAAGTCTCCGGGGCGGTGGGGCAGGCGGGGCCGAACGAGGAATATGTCCTCAACACGCTGGAGCATCTGCGCGCGCTCGGCATTCGCGATCACTGGCTGGAAGAGGTCGGACGGTTAATCAGCCCTTCACAGTAACCCCGAGTTCGGCAAGCCGTTTCACGGCGGTCGGCGGGAAAGCCGGCGGGTCGGCAAGCGCGGCGGCATCCAGAAGCATCCGGTCGCAGGCGGCTTCGGTTTCGGAGATCAGTCTTCGCATGAAGTCTTCGCGCGAAAGGCCCGCCGGGATCGGCGGCAGAAACCGTGCATGGATTGTGCCCGGATAACGCAGGAATTTGCGGCGTGGCCACCACAGGCCGGCCATGTGGGCGACCGGCACCACCGGCAGTCCGAGCTGCGCATAGAGTTCGACGATGCCGTATTTGTAGCCCGGCTCGTCGCCGGGCGCGCGGCGCGTGCCCTCCGGATAGATGATGAGCTGGCGGTCGTGCGCCATCTCGCGCTTCGTATCGATCGTCACCTGCTTCAGCGCCACCGACCGCTTGCCGCGATTGACCGGGATCATCCGCATCTTGGCGATGTACCAGCCGAAGAACGGGATCCACATCAACTCGCGCTTCAGGATGTAGAGCGGGTCGCGCAGATAGGGGAAGAAGGCGATGGCGTCCCAGAAGGATTGATGTTTCGGGGCCAGAATGAACGATCCGTCGGGCAGGTTTTCCTGACCGGTGATTTCGCTTTTTGTTTCGGCGATCTTTTCCATCAGCCAGAGGCTCGATCGCGCCCAGAATTTCGGCACGAACCAGGCGCGATGGCGCGGCGACAGAAAATAATAGGGCGACCAGACGATCATCTGCACGATCAGGCTGACATAGAAGGCCGCGTTGAACGCCAGCGAACGGATATAGAGCATGCGGGTGCGGCCCATCGCCGAAGTGAGCCGTCTGGTTACACGAGGCCGGGCCAAAACAAAATGCCGGCCTGTCGATTCGCCCGGCTCAGTGCGGCGGCGAGGCCTGGACCACCCTGATGGCTTGCGGGGACGGGCTTACCGGAACAATTCCCCGCGCGAGCGCCACGAGGTATTTGTTGTATTCGGTGAAGAGCACACGAAACGCATCCGGCCGGGTGATCCAGCCGCCGGCGTCGAGCCTGGTGTTGACCACTGGATAGGGCTTCAGATCGGCGCGGACGAGCAGGCGGCCCATCTCCAGCAGGCTTCGCGGCATGTGATAATTGTTGGTGACGAGGATGATGCTGGCATAGCGATGGTCGTCCACCCATTTGGCGCTTTCCTCGGCATTGCCGATCGTGTCAAGAGCGGCATGATCGATGTCGACGCAGCACGAAAACAGGCGCCAGTCGCCGCCGGTCGCTTTCTGCAGATCGTCGCGGTCCGCCGCCGGATTGACGCCGCTGATCAACAGGCGGCGGCCCTTGCCTGATTTGAGCAGGTCGATCCCGGCGTCGAGGCGCGACTGGCCGCCGGTCAGGACGATGATCGCGTCGGCTGCGGGCTGCTCGCGCGGGGTGACCAGATTGGCGACATGGGTTGCGAAAAAGCCGAAGCCGACCGCAAACGAAAGCGCCGCCACTGAAATGACGGCGACGACCAACCTGGAAAAAGACGTAAACCAATTCCCTCCGGCTCTCCTGCGCGGAGAACCGTCGGTCTGCAGGACGCCAGACCCGTCTGATGAATTTTGTTCTTTCATCGTCATTGACGATAATCCGGAATTGAGGCGGCCGTAAGCACGAAATCTGACAATTCCATCGGAATCCTCATGGCGGTCAGCCTCAGTCCGGCTGGCGAACGTCAATGTCGCTCAGATAGGACACGACCGTCAGATGAGAAGTGGCCGCCGTCAGCACGCCGATGACGGCGACGATGAGGGCGACGCCGCCGTAGCCGGTCGCCCCGATGGCGAAATTGCCAAACAGCGCCGAGGCCTGATCGCCCTGCGGCGTCGCCAGATTGCGCGACGACCAGAAGGAAAAGACGATGAAGACGATGATTGCGGCAAGGCCGCCGGCGGCCGCTCCCTTCATGCCGGTCAGCAGGAAATGGCGGCGGAATTCGGCGGCGATGAAGCCGCCCTCGGCGCCGACGAAATGCAGCACTTCGATGATGTCGCCGTTACCGGCCATGGCGCCTCTAGTTGCAAACACCACGGAAAGCACGGTGGCCGCCAGCATCAGCCCCAGGACGGCCACGCCGATGGTCACGGTCATGCGGGCCATGGCGACCAGCCGGTCGACCCAAGTGCGGTGATCGTCGAGGGTCGCATTCGGCACGTCGGGCGCAATCATGGCGCGCATGGCCGTGAAATCAGGAGGGTTCGCCTCGTCGATGGTGACGATGACGAGCCTCGGCACCGGCAAATCGTCGATGTTCAGGCCTAAGCCGAGCCAAGGTTCGAGCAGCCGGGCCGTCGCCTCGCGATCGACGATTTTGGCGTCGCGCACGCCGGCAAAGCCGCGGGCTATGTCCGCCGCCTTGGCGAGCGCGGCCTCCATGTCCAGCCCTTCGGCCGGCTTGATCTGGATCGTGGCCTCGCGCGAGATCTGGTTTTCCCAGATGGATGCGGTGTCGCGCACCAAAGTGACCGCGCCCAGCGTCAGGCAGGACAGGAAGGTCATGATGGCGATGACCAGCACCAGCGCCCGGCCGGCGACGTTTTGGGCCGGCACGACGGGCGCGGTCTTGCGCTGCACGCGCGCACCCGCCTGCGCCATGGACGCCTGCGCCTCGTCGCGGTTGTAAGTTCCGGCGTTACTCATAGATGTCCAGCCTTCCGCCGGCCAGAATCATGCGCCGCGCATCGACCTGCTCCATCAAGCCAAGATCATGGGTGGCGATGACCACGGCGGTTCCGAGCCGGTTGAGCTCGATGAACAGGCGCAGCAGCCGGCGCGCCAGCGGCGGATCGACATTGCCGGTCGGCTCGTCGGCGAGGAGGATTTCGGGCTGCTCGATCAGGGCTCGGGCGATCGCGGCGCGCTGTTTCTCGCCGCCCGAGAGCACAGGCGGCAGCACATGCATGCGTTCGCCGAGGCCCACCCATTTCAGCAGTTCAGTCACATCGCTGCGGTAGCTTGCCTCCTCGCGGCCGCGCACGCGCAACGGCAGCGCCACGTTCTCATAGGTAGTCATGTGGTCGAGCAAGCGGAAATCCTGGAACACGACCCCGATCCGGCGGCGCAGGTAGGGCAGTTCGGCGCGCGAGACGCGGGCGCGGTCTTTGCCGAACACCGAGATCAGCCCTCGCGTCGGTTTAAGCGACATGAACAGGAGACGCAGCAGCGAGGTCTTGCCCGCGCCAGAAGGTCCGCTCAGAAACTGGAACGAACGCTCGGGAATGTGGAAGGAGAGATCGCGCAGGATCTCTGGTCCCATTCCATAGCGCAGGCCGACATTTTCAAAGCGGATCAACGGTGGCGACCTTGGTGGATTTTCCGGCCCTTCGCGGCCGTTCTGTGATGACGACCATCGCGCCGCGTGGTTAACCGCTGGTTAATTTCGGTGATGAAGGTGGACTTCGTTGCGAAACATTAACCATTTCCGCTTACCCCGATTAGGCAACATTTTCAGGATCAAGCGGTCGCAATGGCTGATCAACGCACGGCGCGACCGGTTTCCGGCGAAATCATGGCGGACGCACCGCCTGTTGGCGCGGCCTCTTTCCATCTGCCACTTGGCCAGTTGCCGCCCGGCGACATTGTCGACGCCGAATACGAAACCATTCATGCCGAAGCGCCCGCCGCCGAACGCATTGCCGCCTCGATCGGTTCGACCGAGGCTTCGCCTGCCGGCATGGAAATGCTGCGGAAAACGGTCGGTGCGACGCCGCGGCGGGGGCGCGTTCGCGCCGGCCCGGCCTTCTGGATTTACGGATTGGGGATAGCGGCGGCGGCATTCTGGGTTTCGGGCGGCCACGCGCTGGTGCGCGCCCTCCCGTTGATCGCACAAGGCGAACCGCCGAGAGCGCTGCGCCTATCCGGGGTAACATCCCGCGTCGAGGGCTCATCGGCGCGGCCGCTCCTGTTCGTGGACGGCGAGGCGGCGAATGACGGCGACGCCGCGCAGGCCCTGCCGCCGCTCGACATTCTCGTCACTGGCCATGACGGCCGCGTCACACGCTACAGGTTGGGGACAAACGGCCGCCCCTTGGCGCCTGGCCAGATATTCGCCTTTTCGAGCCGCCTCGACGCTCCTAAGAGCGGGGTCAGGACCGTCTCCGTCGCTTTCGGCTCATAGGGTGTCTTGAGATTCACCTGATGGCCGCCTGCAAACGGCCGTCTTCTGCGCTTCCGGTGCTAACGGACCCAAACTCCGATCCGCTCCGGGTCTTGAAGCCGGCCATTTTCGGCGCCCTGCGGTGAATATCGACACACCCTTGGTCGCAACTCTGAAGGAAAAAAGATGCCAATTGTCAGGGGCAAGGACATCGAGGTTCTGTTCTCCGCATCGACCATCGCGATGCGCAACCTCGAACTCGCCAAGCAGATCGCCGCGCGGGACTATCAAGACCTTCTGGTCATCTCGGTGCTGAAGGGGTCGTTCATCTTCGCGGCCGATCTGATTCGGGCCATGCACGACGCCGGCCTGTCGCCCGAGGTCGAGTTCATCTTCATCTCGAGCTATGGCGCCGGCACTACCAGCGGCGAAGTGCGGGTGCTGCGCGACATCGACAACGAGGTCGCCGGCCGCGACGTGCTTCTGATCGACGATATCCTCGAATCGGGCAAGACGCTGTCCTTTACCCGCGATCTGATGATGGGTCGAGGAGCGAAAAGCTGCTCGATCGCCGTGCTTCTGGACAAGCGCATGCGCCGCCAGACCGCGCTCAACGCCGACCATGTCGGCTTCGATTGTCCCGACTATTTCGTGGTCGGCTACGGCATGGACGTGGCGCACGCCTTTCGCGAACTGCCGTTCGTCGGCATCGTCAAGGGCGAAGCCTGACCTATCTTCCGACAATCCTCCTGACAGAAAGCTGTCAGGAGGATTGTGCCATAGTTCGGTTGCGAGAGAATTGGACAGGGAAAAACAATGATCAAATTCTATCACGCGCCATGGTCTCGCTCATCGAGTATTCTGTGGCTGCTCGAGGAGCTCGGCGTCGCTTACGAGATCGAGCGGGTCGATATCCGTGCGCCGGGCGGCGTGCCGGAAAGCTATCGCGCCATCCAGCCCAACAAGAAGGTTCCGGCAATCGCCCATGACGGCACGGTGATTACCGAGCGCGCGGCGATCTGCATCTATCTGGCCGATATGTTTCCCGAGGCCGGGCTGGCTCCGGCGATCGGCGACAAGGGCCGCGCCGCCTATCTGAGCTGGCTGGTCTATTCGGATGCGGTGTTCGACCCGGCGGTCGCGGCCAAGGCGCATGGTTGGGAATATTCTTCCAACGATTTCTCGTTCGGACTTTTCGACGATATGGCCAGGCATTTGGAAAAAACGCTGGCAGCGCGGCCCTACATCGCCGACGACACATTCACGGCGGCCGACACGCAGATCGGCAGAGGCATCCATTTCGCCATCAACATCCTGAAGGTGCTGCCGGCAAAGCCTGCCTTCACCGCGTATCTCGCTAGGCTGGCCGAACGGACCGCTTTTCAGAGCTACATGGCGAAGGACGCCGCGGCGGCAGGCGGATAGCGGCGTTCAGGTTTCGGGCTTCGGCCTGCGTTCGTATCCGGCCGTCTCCTCGAAGAAATGAAGGCGGTTGCCGAACGGGTCGCCGACCGAGATTTCCCGCGTTTTTTCCTGACAATTCGCGGTTCAGCGCGGCGATGTCCTCGACCCCTGATCCGCACGGCCGAGCCGGGAGAGGCGTCGCCATGATGTTCGCTGAGATGCAGGACGCAGCCGTCGCGCGAGACCTCGGTGTAGAGCGGCGCATCGTCGCCGAAGCGGTGTTCCCATTGAATCTCGAAGCCCAGAAATCCGACATAGAATTCGTGCGCCTTGGCGATGTCGAAGATGCGCAGGATGGGAGTGACAGCGCCGAGTGCCGGCATGATGGTCGTCCGCTGATGTGATGTTTCAAGAAATGCCCGCCTGAGCGGCGGGCTATCTCAATTCGAGCAGCCGCTCCAGATAGTCGCGTTCGAGTTGCGGGCTGAGCGCCTTGCCGAGGCGCTTGCGGATGGCTTCCAGGATCTGACGCGCGCGCTGGATGTCGATCTCGTCGGGCACCTCAACCGAATCGCCGAAATCGGGACCGGTGGTGGCGCGCGGCCGGCCGAGCGGATCGCGATCGGCATTCTGCTGGCGTCCGCCTTCCTCGCCACCGCCCTGATCGCCCTGCATGGCCTGTTGCATCTGCTGCATCATATCCTGGGCGCCCCTGCGCAGCGCTTCCAGGGCGCGGCCCTGCTGGCCGACGGCGCGGTCGCCTTCGCCCTTGCCGAGCGATCCTTCGGCCTCGCCCATCTGTTCTCCGGCCTCGCCAAAGCCCTCGCCAGGTTGCATGCCCATGCCTTCGAGGCTCTTCATCAAGGCCTCCAGATCGCCCTGCAACTGACCCTGTCCTTCCTGAAGCTGCTTCATCGCCTCGGCGAATTCCTCAGGGGTCATTGGCTGGCCGCCTTCGCCCGGTTCGCCCTGCTCACCCTGTTGCCCGTTCTCGCCCTGCTGTTCGCCACGATCCTGGCCGCGCTGGCGCTGGCCGCGCTGCATCTGGTCCATGCGGAAGGTCTCGTTCATCATCTCCTGCTGCTGGCGCATGATCTCGCCGAGCTTGTCCATCTGCTGGCGCATCTCGGAATTCTGCTGACCTTGCTGGCCCTGCTGCGGCTGACGGCCGGCCTGAAGATTGTTCATCATGTCCTGTAATTGCGACAGCAATTCCTGGGCCTGGTCGCGATTGCCGGACTTCGCCAGATTCTCGATCTGGTCGAGCATCTTCTGCAAGTCGCTCTGGCGCATCTCCTGCCCGTTCTGCGGCATCTGCTGGGCCATGTTCGGGTTCTGCTGCGCCCGCTCGGCGAATTCGCGAAGGAACTCGTTCATCGCCTCGCGCAACTCGGCCATGAGCTTGTCGATCTCTTCGTCCGACGCTCCGTTTTCCAGCGCCTGCTTCAGCGCTTCCTGCGCTTGGCGTAGTCGTTTTTCGGCAGCCGACAGATCGCCGTCCTCGATCGAGAGCGCCATCTCCCACATATAGTCGGCGGCCTCGCGCAACTGATCGTCGCTCTGCGCCATCACCAGCTTGGTGCGGCCGGTCATGATGCCGAGATAGTGC
>JBGTLX010000456.1:0-12534 GCA_041743855.1 Rhizobiaceae bacterium
GGGAGGCCACGGCCTCGGCTCCGGCCGCGAGCCTGTGGTCGGCCGTGGAGAGCCGTTCCTCGATGGAACTGGCGCGGGCGTCGAGTTCCACGGAAGTCTGCTGGGCGCGGGCGACGACGCGCTGCTCGGTTTCGGCGAACGCGTTGGCGATGCCTTCGGCGTGCGAGCCGATGGCTGCGGCGCTTTCGCTGATCCTTGCTGCCAGACGCTGGTCTGCCTGTTCGAACACGCTGCCAATTTCCACGGCGCGCGCGGAAAGGACGTCCGCCGTTTCGCCGACCCGAGTTGCCAGCCTTTTATCGGCTTCCTCGAAGTTGATGACGATTTCGCCCGCCCGTGCTCCGAACTTCTCGGCGCCGTCGGCGATGCGCGCCACCAGTGTCTGGTCCGCCGCGTCGAAAATACGGCCGAGTTCGACGGCGCGCGAGGCCAGAGCATCGGCCGATTCGCCTATACGTATTCCTAGCCGCTGATCGGCATCGTCGAAATTGCGCAGGATATCGCCGGCTCTGGCGGCAAGCGACCCGGCAGTTTCGATGGCGCGGGCTACCAGCGTGTTCGATGTTTCCTCGGCGCGAGCCACCAGCCTGCTGTCCGCTTCCTCGAAGCTTCTGGCGATGTCTTCCGCGCGCGCCATAAGCGCGTTTGCGGTCTCTTCCGCCCGCTCGGCAATTCTGCGATCGGCATCGGTGAAGGCCTTGCCTGCTTCCTCGTTAAGCGCGGCTGTAATTTCCATGACCTTGTCTCGCAACGCCCCGGCGACGACGACGGCGCTCTTTTCCAGAACTTGTCGCACATTGTCGACGCCGGTCGACAAAGCACGTTCCATCGTGCCTGTACGCTCCTCAATAATCCCGGTCTGGCGCTGAAATGCTTCCTCGAGTTTGCCGACGTCCGCCACGAGAGCGTCGGAGATCAGGCTGCGCTTGCCGGCTATGGTGTCGATATGCCCGGCGATCGCGACGTCGATCTCGTGGCGCGCATCGGCCAGCTTGCCGAGATCCTGGTCAAGGGACTTGGCCAGCATCTCTCGCCCTTCGGCAAGCCTGCTGACATGCCCTGCCACCACATCATCGAAATCGGAGCGGCCATCGGCGACTTTCTGGAGGTCGGCCTGAAGCGCCTGAGACAGAAGTTCGCGCCCTTCAGCAACCCTGGCGACCTGTTCGGCGACCAGTCCATCGATCATCGTCCGGGTTTCAGCAAGTTTCTGTAGATCGGCATCAAGCGCGCGGGTTAGGATGTCGCGCCCCTGAGCCAGCTTTTCCACCTGTCCGGCAACCAGTCCGTCGATGCGTCCGCGGCTTTCCGCCAGCTTGTCGAGATCGTCCTGAAGCGCCTGGGTGAGGGCAGCGCGGCCCATGGCGAATTTCTCGACATGGGTCGAGAGGAGCCCGTCGATGCCGGCAATGTCGGCCTTGAGAGCCTCGGACAACATCTCCCGGTTCTCGGCTACTTTCATGATATGGTCGGAAACCATCCCTTCAGCGGCCGCGCGACTCTCGGCCAACCTCTCGACATCGCTCTCCAGCACCTGGGAGATCGAGTTGCGGCCGTCCGCGAATTTCTGGATCTGGTTCTCGACCAGGCTGTCTATATTGGCGATATCGGCCTGCAGCGCGCGCGACAGGATGTTTCGGCCCTCGGCAAGCTTTTCGACCTGTCCCGCCACAATCCCGTCTATGTTGGCGCGCGTTTCGGAAAGTTTACCCAAGTCTGCCTCAAGAGCGCGCGAGAGGATGTTGCGCCCTTCGGCCAGCTTTCCGACATGGCCTGCGACCATTTCATCAATATTCAGGCGTGTTTGCACCAGTTTCTGAGAGTCTTCTCTGAGCGCGCGGGCGAGACCCTCGCGACCGGCCGACAGTTGCTCCAATTGTCCGCCCAATGAGGCGTCGATCGAAGCCCGCTGTTCGTTGACTCTCCGGAGATCTTCCTCAAGCGCTCGTGTCAGCATGTTGCGGCCTTCGGCCAGCTTTTGCACCTGGGCGCCCACGGCAGCATCAATCCCTGCGCGGCTTTCGGCCAGTTTGGCCACTTCCGACTGGAAGACGACCGCCATGCGGTCGGCGCCTTCGGCCAGTTTCCGGGTCTGGCCTTCGACAGCCTGATCTATATCGACGCGTGCGTCGGAAAGGCGCTTGATGTCCGCGTCGAATGCCCGCGAAACGATGTGCCGCGCGTTTTCAAGGCGACCGGCGAAGTCGCCGGCGCGCGCTTCAAGCATCGAGGAGGTCGACACGACGATATCCGACATCTCCGCGCCGATGCGGGTCCTGCCTTCGTCGATCATGTTGAACAGCGTGTTCTTGCCGTCGGTGAAGGTCGTCGCGATTTCCTTGGCCCTCTCGACCAGGGTCTCGTTGATCTGGCGCGCACGCGCTTCGAGGGCAGCGTTGAGTTTGGCGGTGCCGGTGTCCAGCGCCTGCGCGCGGGTTTCGAACTCGCTTATCAGGCCCTGGCCGCGTTCGGACAGGGTCCGTTCGATATTGGCCAGGCTGGTTTCGAATTCGGAACTCAAGGTTCTGGCCGCGCCGCCGAGCAGCGACACCATCCCCGACGTGCGGTCGTCGAGAAGGTCGGTGAGGGAGCGGGTCAAATTTTCGGTGCTGTCCGTCAGCTTTGCAACCCGGATATCGAGCAGGCTGGCGAAAGCTTCGCCGGAGGTGGACAGCCGGTCGGTGATTGAATCGACTCTCACGTCCATCGAGTCGAACATGCTCATCCCGCTTTCGTTGATGCGGTCAATCAGGCTGTCGCCGGAATTGGTAATCGTCATCGAAAGCTTGGTCGAAGCGTTCAAAATGCTGTCGCGGATGATGTCGCTGGCCGAGCCGATCTCGTCACGGAGTGTTTCGTGCGCACCCGTGATCGAGGAGCGGACGCGCTCGGCATGAGTGACGACGGCTTCGCGTTCGCTGCCCAGCCCGTCGACGAGCGATCGGATGCGGGCCGCATTCTCGGAATAGGACCGTTCGATCTGGTTGACTTCGGTATGCACAAGGGTTTCGAGCTCGACGGCGCGGGCAAGCGTGCGCTCGATGCCTTCGCCCATGGCGGCGACTTCGCGGCGGACGGCTTGACCGACCATCATGACCCGATCCTGCGCAAGATGTTCGGGTTCCGCGAGGCGGAAAGCCACCTCCGTCATAGACTGCGCCGCAATCGCCATTTCCTGCGCCCGGCGGATCATCATCGCGAACGCCCAGAAGAGAATGATCGGGACGATGACGCCGACACCGAGCAAAATCCACTCGGGCCGCGCCAGAAGCGCGTCTATAGAACTAACCTGCCAGAAAGAAGGGCCGAAAACGCGGTCGGCGATCACGCCGGCGCCAAGCACCCAGCCAAGCGAAAGCAGGGCGACGATCCAGTATATCGTGCTGGAAGCGCGGCGGTTCGGGCCGTGCAACAGTGTGCGATAGTCCTTCTGGCGGGCATCGTTGGCGGGTGCGAATGCCGTGGGTTGCGTTGCCGTCGGACGTTCGAGCGGGCGCAGTGCCGGTCCGTTTCGTGTCGGAGCGGCAGACATGTTGGCGGCGGTTTTCGGTTCGGACGGGGCTGATCCGTTGGCCGACGGACGACTTTCGCGGGCAAGCTCGTCGGCAGCCTGCGAGATCTGGGCCTCGAGGTCCTCCATGGACGCGGCTATGTCGATTTCGCCGTCACCACTCAGGTTGAAATCGAGAGCCTCTTCCAGTTCCCTGGACACATCGCCTTCAACTTTTCGGGTGGTCGTGATTTTTTCCGCCATGCCGCTGCTTCCCCATATCAGTGGCGCAAAAGCGCCAAAAAATTGGCTCCTCGGCTTTCGCGCAATTGGCTGTCTGTGAACCCGCCGCACCGTAGTGGCACGCCGGGGTAAAGAAAATATGCATTCGCGGTCATACGTAAAAGTTTAAACATAAGGTTAATACCGTCGCGATTTTGTCAAATTTGCGCCGCGATTCCGCACCCGGCAAATTAACCCGATATCCACAAGATAGAGGCATGTTCGGCCAGCCTTTCGAGCCTTGCGAGCCAGATTTCGATGTCCATGCGTATCGCCATTTCGCCAGCCTTCGCCATGCCGGGCGGTGAGTCGGCCGGCTCCGCCGGCGCGCGCCCGGTCGACCTTGCCCATTTGTCGCGCCAGACGATGGGCGACCGCGAACTCGAACGCGAAATCCTCAAGCTTTTCGTGCAACAGGCGCTCGGGGTGTGCGCGCGGATCGCCACTGCGACGCCTCAGGAGCGCCTGCCGCTCGCCCATAGTCTTAAGGGCTCCGCGCGCGGGGTGGGGGCTTTCGCCATTGCGGACTGCGCCGTCGAACTGGAGGAAAGCCCCAACGACAAGCTTGTCGTGGACAGGCTGGAGCGCCTGATCGCGGAAGTCGGCGACTTCGTCGCAGCGATAAGCCGGTAGTCCGTTTCTCTGGGTGCTGCGCCACAAAAGTCCGCTTTTGGGCAGCAGTTGACTTGCCCGCTGGAGTCATTATCTCGGCGGCTTACACATCTCAGGAATAGTAATGCCAAAATTATCCTTCGTCACCCATGACGGCACGCGCTTTGACGTGGAAGCCGAGAACGGGTCCACTGTCATGGAAAACGCAATCCGCAACGCGGTGCCGGGTATCGAGGCCGAGTGCGGCGGCGCATGCGCCTGCGCCACCTGCCACGTCTATGTCGACGAGGCTTGGACGGTCGAGGTGGGCGAACCCGAAGCGATGGAAGAAGACATGCTCGACTTCGCCTACGACGTCCGGCCGACGTCCCGCCTGTCTTGCCAGATCAAGGTTCGGGATGCGCTCGACGGGCTTGTCGTGCAGGTTCCCGAGCGTCAGGGGTAAGGGTGGCGGCTCGCATGGCGGAAGGGACTTCCCGACGCGATCTGGTGACCGGATATCAAGAGGGCATCGACCAATGAGCAGCAGCGTGAAGACCGATGTTCTGATCATCGGAGCAGGGCCAATCGGCCTGTTCGCCGTTTTCGAACTCGGCCTTTTCGACATGAAGTGCCATCTGATCGACATTCTGGACCGGCCAGGCGGCCAGTGCGCCGAGCTTTATCCGGAGAAGCCCATTTACGATATTCCGGCGCTGCCTTCGGTTTCCGCGCAGGAACTCGTCGATCGGCTGATGCAGCAGATCGCGCCGTTCAATCCGCAATTCACCTACAACCGGATGGTTTCAGGCGTCGAAAAGCTCGACGACGGCACATTTCGCGTGACCACCGACGAAAACGAGGTGTTCGAGGCCAAGATCGTGGTGATCGCGGCCGGTGGCGGATCTTTCCAGCCGAAGCGGCCGCCGATCCCCGGCATCGAGGCTTATGAGGGCAGCAGCGTCTTCTATTCGGTGCGCCGCATGGAGGAGTTTCGCGGCCACGATCTCGTCATCGTCGGCGGCGGCGATTCCGCGCTCGACTGGACGCTGAACCTGCAGCCTGTGGCAAAGAGCGTGACGCTGGTCCATCGCCGCCCCGATGTCCGGGCCGCGCCCGACAGCGTCAACAAGATGTACGCCATGCAGGAGATGAAGGAGCTCGACTTCCAGGTCGGCCAGGTCACCGCGCTCAAGGGGGGCAACGGCGCTCTGGAATCGGCGACGATCAAGGGACCCGGCGGCGACATAGAGATTCCTTGCACGCGCATGTTGCCATTTTTCGGCCTTACCATGAAGCTCGGGCCGATCGCCGAATGGGGCCTCAATCTTCATGAGAACCTGATTCCGGTCGACACGGAGAAGTTCGAAACGTCGGCGCCGGGCATTTTCGCCATCGGCGACATCAACTGGTATCCGGGCAAGCTCAAGCTGATCCTGTCGGGCTTTCACGAGGCGGCGCTGATGGCGCAGGCCGCCAAGCGCATCGTCAGTCCCGGCGAGCGCATCGTGTTCCAGTACACGACCTCGTCGACCAGCCTGCAAAAGAAGCTGGGCGTCGCCTGAAGCAAAACTGCCGCTAGAGCCTTTCTGGCTTCGATTGAAACGGTTCTGTTTTCGGATGGCGAGACGATCCACGAGGAGGGCGGCGAATGCTCGATGTGGTGCATCGGGCGAGCCGGCCGACAAAGTGGGCGTCCGCCAGCCGGAAACCCTTCGGGCCGGGTTAATTCGGGCCAAATCCATCGGGTTTCGGACTTGGCCGTATCCCGATACGACCCGCGCCGAACCCCTCGACCTTGTCCCGAATTGCCTCCGGCAGAACGATTCAATCGAAGCCAGAAAGGCTCTACTGGCGGGCTTCGCTCTGTTCCATGCGGTAGCGCAATAAGCGTAACAGTCGTTTCTCGAAGTTGATGCCTTCGACTCGGTCGAACTGTTCCTGCGCGCGATCATGCTTCGCCAAAATCTTGTTGGAGGCGATCTTGGCTTTTCCTGCGACGATCTCGCAGCTTTTCTCCCGGCCGAGCGTTTTCAGTTTCTGCTCGATGTCGCGGGCATGGGTCTTGGCAATGACGACATGACTTTCCTCGTGCCGCCTGATGTCGCTCGACAGCGCGTCCCAAACCATGCGCACGTCTTGGTCGGCCTTGCCGCGCTGCCGCCATTTGGGCAGGATCACCTTCGCCTTGACCGAAACCTGGGCCTCGACGATCCGGCAATAGCCATTTTTCTCGGCGTAACCGAGCTTCGTCGTGAACTCCATGCGCGTGGCGCCGGGATGCCTCCGGCCTGTGCTCCTAACCTGCGGGCCGCGCGTGTTCAGTTCGGATTCGATCTGGTCGAGCGTCGTTCCGCCGATGCTGAAATAGCTGTAGGTCTTGGACAGACTGGCCGCCGCCGACGGGAAGGTCGCGGTCGCGAGCATGGACAGTGCGAGCAGGATCGGTTTCATGGGATCGCCTTTCGCCCAGCTTGGCGGAGGCCCGCCTGCGAAGCAACGGAATTCTCGACCTCGCGAGACATCGGGAAATCAATTGATTTTCAGGCGATCTGCGAGCATGGCTCGCGCCATGAAGACGAGGCGATGGACCCTGGCGCATGGACGCCATCTCGACCTGGGCGGCACGGCGCACATCATGGGCGTGCTCAATGTGACGCCGGACAGTTTTTCGGATGGCGGACTGTTCAGCTCTTTGGCGACCGCCGTCGCGCATGCGCGCCGCATTGCGGTCGAAGGCGCTGTCATCGTCGATGTCGGGGGTGAATCCACACGGCCGGGAGCCGTCGCAATCTCTCCGGACGAAGAGCAAGACCGCATCCTCCCCGTGATTTCGGCGCTCGCGCAATCGGGCGAGGCGCTGATTTCCGTCGATACCTGGCGCGAGCAGACCGCACGACTGGCGGTTGCGGCCGGCGCGCATATCGTCAACGACGTCTGGGGCCTGCAACGCGACCGGGGCATCGCGCGGCTCGCCGCCGAGACTGGCGCGGGCCTTGTCGTCATGCATACGGGACGCGAGCGCGAGAAAAATCCGGATGTGATTGCGGATCAGTTCGAGTTCTTGCGAAAGTCGCTGGAAATAGCCCGGGCGGCTGGAGTGTCCGATGGACAGATCGTGCTTGATCCCGGTTTCGGCTTCGCCAAGGACCCGGAGGAAAACCTGGAACTCATGGCGCGCTTTTCGGAGCTTCATGCACTCGGCTTCCCTTTGCTTGCCGGCGCCTCGCGCAAGCGCTTCATCGGCCATGTCACCGGACGCGACGCCGATCAACGCGACGCCGGGACGGCCGCCACCAACGTCATTCTACGGCTGAAGGGCGCCGCGCTCTTTCGCGTCCATAATGTCGCAATCAACAGGGACGCGCTGGCGCTTGCGGATGCTATGCTTGCGCGACGGCGGCCCTGAAGATCGAGGAGTCATGTATCTGATCCGGATGACGAACTGCGCCTTCTTCGCCCGCCACGGCGTGCTCGACGAGGAAGAAACGCTCGGCCAGCGTTTCTATGTCGATGCCGTCATGACGGTCGATTCGGGCCGCGCGCTCGAAGAGGATTCGATCGAGGCAACCGTGGATTACGGGGTCGCCTTCAAAGTTATCGAGAGGATCGTGGTCGGCGAGCGGCGGTTTCTGATCGAGGCGCTGGCATTGGAAGTCGCCAAGGCCTTGACCGCTCGCTACCCGCAGATCAAACGCGCCGAGATTACGGTGCGCAAGCCGAACGCGCCCGTGCAGGGCGTGCTCGAGCATGTCGAGGTGACCGTTGCCTGGCCGCAATAAAGAACGCGTTTATCTGAGCCTGGGCGGCAACATCGGCGATCCCGCGCAGGCGATGGGCGAGGCCTTGCGCATGCTCGACGCCGACGCCCGAACCGAGATCGTCGCAGTGTCATCGCTTTATCGGACGCCGCCCTGGGGAAATACCGATCAGCCGGATTTCCTCAACGCGGCCGCCGAAATCCATACCGGCCGGTCGCCGCGCGAATTGCTCGATCTCTGCCTCGAAGCGGAGAGGAAGCTGAAGCGGGTGCGGGCCGAGCGTTGGGGGCCGCGGCTTGTGGATCTGGACATATTGATTTTCGGCGACCGGACGATCCATGAGCCGGGGCTGGAAATACCCCATCCCCGCATGCTGGAGCGGGCGTTCGTGCTCGTTCCCCTGGCTGAGATCGCGCCCGATTTTTTGGTGAACGGCAAGACTCTTTCCCGCAGATTGGCCACAGCCGACGTTACCGGTATCGAAAAACTGACCTCCAGCCGCGACTGGTGGCGCGGTAGCGAAGGCTGAACTTTTCTATCCGGCAAAGCCCCCTGCATCGAGAAAAGCCTGCTCCTCCGGCGTCGTTTCGCGGCCAAGCGCCTTGTTTCGATGCGGGAAACGCCCGAAGCGCTGGATGATGTCCCGGTGTTCCACCGCGTATTTCAGCAGTTCCTCGCCAAGCGGTCTGCTGTGCTCCACGGAAATGTGCTGGTCTTCGAGGTTTTCCGAGTGCTCGAACGGCAGATAGAAAAATATGCGCAGCGCCTGCTCGATCTGTTGATCATGGCCTGCCGTTAACGCCTTTCTAGCGAAATAGCGCGCCAGCGGGTCGGTAGCGAACATGTGGCCGCCACCGCGAAAGCAGTTGCGGGGAAACTGGTCGAGCAGGATCATCAGCGCCAGCGAACCCTCCGGCTGGTCGGCCCAACTGTCTAGATCACGGCGCGCCGCGGCGAAATGGAGCTCGCGGAAGCGCTCGCGAAAGTCTGCATCGAAGGATACGTCCTTGCGGAACCATTTTTCCGCGCCGGCTTCACGCCAGAAATGGGCAACCTCGGTGGCTCGTGAATCGTGTTCGCTCATCTCTCGTCCCTCAATTCACGTCGGCCTTGCCCAGCGCTTCGGCTGCTTCCTCGTTCATCGCCCGGCCGGGACGGCGCGGCGGCGTCAACGGCGTCGGCACCGGTCCGACGACATTCTTCTTCAGGAAATTGCTCCCCGCCTGGATATCGCCCGCAATCTGCATCTCCAGTCGCTGCGCGTCGCGGCGGCGAACATCCGCGATCGTGTCGACCACCTGTTCCTCCCCCACGCCGAGCTTCTTCAACGTCTCGCCCCCGAACACCAGGGCGGATTCGAACGCCTCGCGAAGCTGGTAGTCCACGCCGGCGCCGATCAGCTTGATCGCCGCGCCACGGTCGTAGGCGCGCGCCAGGACGGGAACCAGGGGGAACTCGCCCCTCATCTGCTCGGCGATGCGGATTGCCGCATCGGCCTTGTCGACGCAGATCAACACCGCCCGCGCCCTGCCGGCGCCCGCCGCATGCAGGATATCGAGCCGTGTCCCGTCGCCGTAATAGACCTTGAAACCGAAATCCGCCGCCGCCTGGATCATCTCGACATCGTTGTCGATGATGGACACGTCGACGCCGGTCAGCAGCAGCGGTTGGGTCGCGATCTGGCCGAAGCGCCCGAAACCGATCACCAGCACACTGCCGGTCAAGCCGTCGACGACATCGACCCCGTCGAGCGTCTGCGTGTCTTTCGGCGTGAAATAGCGAAGCACGAGGATGGCTACCGGCGTCAGCACCATGGAAATGATAATGATCGCGGTCAGGATGGCGTTGGCCTGTCCATCGATGATGCCGAACGCTTGCGCCGACGAATAGAGGACGAAAGCGAATTCGCCGCCCTGGGCCATCACCACGGCCCGCTCCTGGGATTCGCGATGGCTGGAACGAAGAATGCGCGCCACCGCGTAGATGCCGATGCCCTTGATGACCATGAAAGCGGCGACATAGAACAGGACCATCTGCCAGTTGGCGGCGACGACAAACAGGTCGAGCGACATGCCGACGGCGATGAAGAACAGCCCGAGCAGAATACCGCGAAACGGCTCCACATCGGCCTCGAGCTGGTGGCGAAAAGTCGATTCGGACAACAGCACGCCGGCCAGAAACGCGCCCATTGCCATCGACAGGCCACTGAGCTGCATGACGAGCGCCGCGCCCAGCACGACCAGCAGCGCGGCAGCTGTCATGACCTCCCTTGCGCGCGAATCGGCCAAAATCCTGAACAGCGGATTGAGGAGGTAGCGGCCAGCGAGCACCAGCCCGACAATAGCCCCGACGCCGATGCCGACATCGACGAGGCGCTCCCCGAGGCTGGTTTGTTCGCCGCCTGGCGCCAAGAACGCAACCAGAGCCAGAAGCGGCACGATGGCCAGATCCTCGAACAGCAAGATCGAAATCATGCGCTGACCCTTCGGCGTCGACAGTTCGCCGCGCTGCTCCAGAAGCTGCATGACGATGGCCGTCGAGGTCAGCACAAACCCCGCGCCGGCGACGAAGGACACCGAAACGGGAAACCCGGTCAGCAGTCCGACGCCGGTCAACAGCAGCGCGCAAACACCGACCTGGACCGCCCCCAGTCCGAAAATTTCGCGGCGCATTCCCCACAGTCGGGAAGGCTGCATCTCGAGGCCGATAATGAACAGGAACATGACCACGCCGAGTTCGGCGACGTGGAGGATGGCCTCGGATTCCGAAAAGATACCCAGCGCGAACGGACCGATGACCACGCCGGCCGTCAGATAGCCAAGGATCGCCCCCAGCCCGAGGCGTGCGAAGATCGGCACGGCAACGACGCCCGCTGTCAGCAGCGCCACCACCGGGATCAGATCGCTGCTCGTTGCTTCGACTGCCATGCAAATGTCCCCACAGCCCGTGCTCTCGGGCAGCCTAAATTATGGGGAGGCGGCCGGCCAAACGCAACGCCGCGACATTTCGGAATGATATAAGCCGCGACCGGTTCGGATCGCGCCTGATGAGCGGAAGCGTTGCAACGACGGGTGGCCGAGCTTTCGGAGATCCGTTCGAGGATTTATTGTCCGGCGATCGAACCGACCGCCACGCCGTCGACGCGCTTTAGGTTCATGCCGATGACCGGCACCATCGTATCTTCGACCTTGACCGACACGGTCACCGTCATCGTTTCACTATCCGGAAGGCGGGCCTGCATGACGCCCTGCAACTGGTTGCGGTTGATGCCCAGCACGACCTTCCGGCCATCGACGACGTTGCCCGAAACGATATCGAGACCGGAACCCTTGGCGCCGTCCATGAAAATTCCCTTGTAGCCGGCGCGGCCGCTCTGCTCGACGGTTGCCGACATTTTCTGGGTAAACATGCCGACCCGGCAACCGCCGTCTAGTGTCATGCCGAGCTTTTTGACAGGCGTGGAACCGGCGAAGTTGCAGACGAACTTGGTGCCCTTGTACTTGCCCGCGATGATCTCGCCGGGCCCGGCCCACGCGCCTTCTATTGACCGAAAGAACTTCTTGTCGCGCTCGGTGGCATGGGCGGTTCCGCCCATGACTGCAGCCAAGGCCGCGAAGGAAAGGACGGCGGACAAGACTGCACGTTTCATCAAGCAACACCGCAACAAAGTGACTGAAAAACCCTGACTCGAACCATGCCCAAGAATGGTTAACGGTTCGTCTATTCGCGAGGCTCGCAAAATCGGTTTCCGGTGCCCAGGCAAGAGATTCACTGCCGGACCGAGTCGTCCGATGCCTTGGGCTTCTTTGCCGCGAAAGAGGTCAGGACGGACAGGAAATCGCTCATTCCCGGCCGTCTGACCGCTGCGAAGGGCAGGGGCCTTGTCGCCTCCATGGCCGCCACGCCGATGCGCGCCGTCATCATGCCGTTGACAACACCCTCGCCAAGCTTCGCCGAAAGCCGCGCTGCAAGACCCTGTCCGACGATCTGATGCACGAAGTCGTCTCCGGCAGCCATCACCCCGGTGACCGCGAGATGGGCGAGCACGCTGCGCGCCAGGCGAAAGAAGCCCAGCGTTCCCGGCCGGCCGCCATAAAGCTCCGACAGGCGGCGGATCAGCCTGCCCGATTCGAAGACCACATAGACGATGTCGACCAGCGCTCGCGGGCTGACCGCCGTCACCAGCGAAACCCGCTTGGCGGCGTCTAGGATCATGGTTTTGGCGCGCGCGTCGAGGGGCGCCAGTATTTCGGCCTCGGCCAGCCGCACCAGATTTGCCCCATCGATGATGTCGTCGCGCAAATCGGCGAGCGCCCTGCGTCCGGCCGCCGTTTCCGGCTTGGCGGCGACAAAAGCCGACAGTTCCTCCACCACCCCGCGCGCGGCCTTGGGGTCGTCGCTGGCCAGCGC
>JBGTLX010000457.1:0-2057 GCA_041743855.1 Rhizobiaceae bacterium
AGCCAGCGGTCCTCGGCCATCCGCATGTGCAGCGTCGCGTCGACCTGCGCCGTCGCATCGCCGCGCCGCCGGACGCCCTTCAACTGCGCCGGGATGACCTTCGTGTCGTTGAAGACGAGCACATCGCCGGGATCGAGCAGCGACGGCAGGTCGCGCACTGCCTGGTCGCCGAACTCAGCGCCAGGCCGGACGACGAGCAGCCGCGCGGCGTCGCGCGGATTTTTCGGCCGAAGCGCGATCCGCTCCTCCGGCAGGTCGAAATCGAAAAGGTCGACGCGCAAGGAACCCCGCCCTAAAACGCGGGACAGGTCACGGCCCAGGCGCCGACGCCGGCAACGGTCAGTGTCCCGCCCATGGCGAAATCGGACTGTTCGCTCCCCTTGAACAGGCGCAGCCTAGCCACGATCGCGTTCACATTTTCGTCGGTGAGATCGATCAGCATCTGCGCGTCGTCTTCGAATGCCTGGCCGAGCGTGATCTTGACCTCGCCATTGCCGGATCGGTCGGTGGACCACACTTTGTCGCCCACCTTCACACTGGCGTTCACCACGGCGATCACATCCATCGCGCCGAGAAGAACGACGATGGAAGCGGCATCGCCTTCAGCCGAGCAGGTCATCGTCTCCGTCGCCTGCGCGGCAGAGCCGAGCGTCAGCAGCGTCGCCAGGCATGCCGACGCCCTGTTCATCATGTCACGTCCGCGGCAACCTTCATCGATACGATCTTGTCGGGGTCCTGCACCGGCTCGCCGCGCTTGATCTTGTCGACATTGTCCATGCCTTCGACGACCTGGCCCCAGACCGTGTACTGCCGGTTGAGGAAGGCGGCGTCGTCGAAGCAGATGAAGAATTGCGAATTGGCCGAATTCGGATTCTGCGAGCGCGCCATCGAGCAGGTGCCGCGCGCATGGTTCATGTTGGAGAATTCGGCCTTCAAATCCGGCTTGTCGGAGCCGCCCATGCCGGCGCGGGCCGGGTTGAACGATGCGCCGCCGGACTTGCCGAATTTCACGTCGCCGGTCTGGGCCATGAAACCGTCAATGACGCGGTGGAACACCACGCCGTCATACGCGCCCTCGCGCGCCAGTTCCTTGATGCGGCCGACATGGCCGGGCGCCAGATCCGGCAGCAGCTCGATGACTATTTTTCCCTGGGTCGTGTCCAGCAGAAGCGTGTTTTCGGGATCTTTTATCTCGGCCATCGGCCTGCTCCTTTTACATTGAACAATGGAGGTTGTTTGATAACTCGCCCTGCCGATGCATATGGCGTGGATTTCGGGGTCGCCCTTGCGACGAGCGGAGCGGACGTTTTGGTCCGTGAGCACCGGAAGCACAGAAAACCGCGTCAGATGACGGGCAGGGTAGAGTTAGCAACAATCTCCTAATTGTCGGCGGCAATCTTGACCGAGACCATCCGGTCCGGCTCGCTGACCGAACCATTGTTGGCCTGATCGCCCTTCTTGATGGTGTCGACAAGCTCCATGCCGCTTTCGACGGCGCCCACCACGGTATATTGGCCATCGAGGCCGGAATTGGGGGCCAGCATGATGAAAAACTGCGAATTGCCCGAATCCGGGCTTTGCGACCGCGCCATGCCGACAACGCCGCGCACAAACGGCTCGGCGGAAAACTCCGCCGGCAAATCGGGTTTTTCCGAACCGCCCATTCCCGCCTGCTCGGCGACATAGCCCTCGTTCAAATCGCCGAACTGCACGTCGCCCGTCTGCGCCATGAAACCGTCGATGACGCGGTGGAAGGCGACGTTGTCATAGGCGCCCTCGCGCACCAGCGCCTTGATCTGCTCGACATGTTTTGGCGCGAGGTCGGGGCGCAGGCCGATGACGACCTCGCCGTCCTTGAGGGTAATGACCATCGTGTCTTCGGGTTCGGCCGCCAGGGAGGCGGAAGCGCCGAGCAACGCGGCGGCGACAAACAACGACGAGGCAAGCCTTTTCAGCTGCATGAAAAAATCTCCTGATCTTTATTTGGACTTGAATTTAGCCTTGAGCGGACCGGCGACCGCCGCCGGCACGAAGGGCCGTATGTCTCCGCCCATTTC
>JBGTLX010000458.1:0-2594 GCA_041743855.1 Rhizobiaceae bacterium
GCCGAAGCGCGCGTCGATGCGATGTGGACGCAGGCCCAGCAGGTCGAGGCGGATGCCCGCGCCGCAGCCGACAGGGCGAGGCAGATCGCGATGGTCGCAGCCTTCATCACCGCCGCTTCGCTGCTGATCAGCGCCGCAGCCGCCTATTACGGCGCAACGCTTGGCGGCAATCATCGCGACAAGCAGACGGTATTCGAGGACTGGTCGAGACCTTGGTAAACTAGCGGTCGGGCCGGCTCAGGCAACGACCGACAGTGAGGAAAGCCCGCGCAACCATGCGCGGGCTTTTTTCGCACTCAGACTTCGTCGAACCGCCCGCCCTGCTTGCCGGGATTGCGCGAGATTGACGCCTCGTCCTCATCGTCCGGCAGCGCTTCGTCGCTCGCCTGATAGGCGTTATCGTCGTTCTCGCCAGGCATGCTGCCCGACCCTTCGACCCCGTGCTCCTCGTCATAGCGCAAATCGCCATTGCCGGGCGTGATGACCGGCTCGATATCGGCGCCGCCGACGGCGTCCCAATCCTCTTGCTCGACCAGTGGTCCGTCCGGACTCTGTTTCAACTGGTCGTCGGTTCCTTCCTGGCTCCTGCGGGGCGGATTCATGGCGCGTCCTTTCCGTTTTCAACTATCACGCCGCAACGATTGGCGCTCCGCCTTGTTCCGGCGGAACAAGATCGGCGAGGCCCGAGTTACAAGGAAAAGCGAAAAGGATGACAAGATGACCCGAGGGTTCAGGCTGCTTCTCCCTGCGGCGTTTATACTTGTGATGGCGGGATGCAATCAGCCCGACGCAGACGCGCCCGGAACCACCACGGCGGTGCCTGCCGAGTCGGTCGATGCCGATCCGACGCCGCAGACCGGCACGGGCGGTCCAAGCGAAACCGCGGCGCCGGAACAGAACTGATGAACACCGCCAATCTTCAACTTGAAGGCCTTCTGCTCGCCATGGCGGAAGTTAACCGCACGCTGGTTGCGAAAGGAGTCCTCGGCGCAGACGAGATCGAAGCCGCGCTGCACCGGGCCGAGGCCTCGGCCACCGCCGAGGAGCGCATGAGCCACGATCTTTCGCCGGCAAATCGCGACGCCGTCTGCTTTCCGATCCGCCTGCTCAGGCTGGCCAATTCCACGCCGCAAGGAGATTTGTCGTTTTCGAGGCTGGCCCGCGATGTCGGAGCCGCCAAATCGCCTTATAACGACCAGCGATAGCCGTTTCAGACACGGAAAAGTTTGTCCGGGCGCAACAAACCGGGCGGCGAATTAACATTTGTCAAATTATTTCAAGCAGTCGTTCGCTATTCAGTAGTCTGGCGGACAAGCGCCGGCTGGCGTTGGTTCCCCGCATGCTGCGTGCGATTCCGTCCGCCCATCCGATAGTAGTGTTCCGCGGCTGGCTCTTGGAGTATTGTTCTCCTGGTCAGCGTTGTTCCACCGTTCTTTCTACCAGGAATTGAAAGTGAAAGAAGGAGCATGGATAGCGGTTCGGCCCGGTGATCGGCGCCTGCCATTCATCGGTGCTGGTCGCCGCGACCAGATCGAGACGGATGAGGTCCGCAAGCGTGCGAGTGCCGATGTCGGCGCGCGGACCAATCGTCGAGACGCGCCATGACCGACGCGCGGCAAGGGCTAACAGGCGATGTCGACCATCATGCAACCGGCGCGCACAATCCGCTTCTCCGAAAGCTGTCCAATTTCACAAAGCTCACGGCGGAAGAGGAAACCGCCCTGCTTTCCGCACTGGACAGGCCGGTGGATTTCGCGGGGGGTGAAGACATGGTCCACAGCGGCGACTCGACGGGCAGCGTCAAACTGCTGCTTCAGGGATTCGCATGCCGCTACAAGCTGCTTCCGGACGGGAGGCGGCAGATCCTCGATTTTCTAATTCCGGGCGATTTGTGTGACCTGCATGTGTTCCTGCTGGACCGCATGGATCACTCGATAGCGGCTCTTATCCCCTCCAGGATTTCGACGCTGTCGCCGGTAAACATCCTGCGGTTCACGGACCAGTTTCCAAATCTGACGCGCGCTTTGTGGTGGACGACGCTTGTCAACGAGGCGGTGGCGCGCGAATGGGTCGTCAATCTCGGGCAGAGGACCGCCCATGAGCGGATGGCGCATCTGTTTTGCGAACTTTTCTATCGTATGCGGTCGATCGACGCCGTTCGGGGCGCCAGCTACCATCTGCCGCTTACCCAGATCGCGCTCGCCGATACGCTTGGCCTGTCGAGTGTTCACGTAAACCGCACGCTGCAGGATCTGCGCCGGGACGGACTGGTCTCTTTCAAAGGCGGAGAAATGACGATCAACAATCTGCCGGGTCTGGAAAAGGCCGGATCGTTTACGCCGGATTATCTTCATCTGCAGCGGTCAAAGAGCCCCCCCGGTTCCTGACACATCCGATGACGGCTGCAACCAATCGCGTTTGCCGGCGTTCCGAGGAATGCTCCGTCATTCCTTCCCCCACCTTATCTCGTGAGCAAGCTTCCGTTCATCGGGAAAGGCCGCACCAAGCCCCGCAAGGGGATGCCGAGCCCTCGCCTGCCCGAGGAAGAATTCAAAAAACGCTACCGGAAACAATTCGCCGATCCTGCCTTCGGC
>JBGTLX010000459.1:0-3213 GCA_041743855.1 Rhizobiaceae bacterium
CGACACGCGCCACGCCCGAAACCTGATCCTCGACAGACCCTAAACCGGCCCTGCCGGAGACGACAATGCCAGGAGGAAATTCATGGACTTCGAAGCCCATTTCGCCACGAAGCTCGACGGCCTTCACCAGGAAGGGCGATATCGGGTTTTCGCCGAGCTGGAACGTCAGGCCGGCGCCTTTCCGCGCGCCACGCGCTATGCCGGCGGCTCGACCAGCGACGTCACCGTCTGGTGCTCCAACGATTATCTCGGGATGGGCCAGCACCCAAAAGTGATCGCCGCCATGCATGAGGCGCTCGACCGCTGCGGAGCGGGGGCAGGCGGCACCCGCAACATCTCCGGCACCAACCATTACCATGTGCTTCTGGAGCGGGAACTGGCCGATCTCCACGGCAAGGAAGCGGCGCTTCTGTTCACTTCGGGCTACGTCTCCAACTGGGCCGCGCTATCGACGCTCGGTAGCAGCATTCCGGGCCTGGTGATCTTTTCCGACGAGGGCAACCACGCCTCGATGATCGAGGGCATCCGCCATTCGCGAGCCGAGAAGCGGTTGTGGAAGCACAACGACCCGAAGGATCTGGACCGGCTTTTGTCGGAATACGGCGCCGGCGTGCCCAAGCTGGTTGCCTTCGAATCCGTCTATTCCATGGATGGCGACATCGCGCCGATTCGCGCCATCCTCGACGTCTGCGAGAAGCACGGCGCGATGACCTATCTCGACGAGGTCCATGCCGTTGGCCTCTACGGCCCGCGCGGCGGCGGCATCGCCGAGCGCGAGGGCGTCATGCACCGGCTGACCGTCATCGAGGGCACGCTGGGCAAGGCATTTGGCGTCGTCGGTGGATACATCGCCGGCTCGGCCGCGCTCTGCGATTTCATCCGCAGTTTCGCCTCCGGCTTCATCTTCACCACCGCCTTGCCGCCCGCTGTCGCAGCTGGAGCCCGTGCGTCGATCATGCATCTCAAGGAGAGTTCGCTGGAGCGCGCCCGGCATCAGGACCGGGTTGCCAAAGTGCGGGCGCGCCTCGACAGGCTCGGCATTCCCACCATGCCCAATCCGAGCCACATCGTGCCGGTGATGGTCTGCGACCCGATCAAATGCAAATGGATCAGCGACCTTTTGCTCGACAATTATGGCATCTACGTGCAGCCGATCAATTATCCCACGGTGCCGCGCAAGACCGAGCGGCTGCGCATCACGCCGTCGCCTCTGCACACCGACGCCGACATCGATCGCCTCATCGCGGCTTTGTCGGATCTGTGGTCGCAATGCGCGATCGCGCGCGCCGTGGCCTGAGCGGGGGTAGATGGGCAACGCCGCGCTCGCCGGGGCTGGCCCGGCCGACGCCGATCCGGTCATCCCGGCGATCGCCGCCGACGGCACTTTGTTCCAAATCGGCAAGCTCGAAGCCCACCGGCGCGGACAAAAACATCTGGCGGTGTCGGTGTTCGTCTTCGCCCGCGAAAAGCTGCTGATCCAGCAGCGGGCCGACGGCAAATATCACTGCGGCGGGCTGTGGGCGAACACCTGCTGCACACACCCGCACTGGAACGAAACCCCGGCCGACTGCGCCCGCCGGCGGCTTTTCGAGGAGGTCGGGCTGACGCTCGACCTGCGGCCCGGCGCGGTCGTTGATTATCGCGCCGATGTCGGCGGCGGCCTGGTCGAAAACGAGCGCGTGCATATTTTTCGGGGCGATCTGTCCGCGCCCGTTGAACTGTTAGGCTTCAACCGCGACGAGGTTCAGGATTGGGCTTGGGTCGGGCAGGACGAGTTGCGCGGCCTGGACGAAGCCGACCCCCTTCGGTTCACGCCATGGCTGAGGATTTACCTCGACCGCTGGAGCGAGTTGGACCTTCGCCCGGCCGCCTGATCTTTTCTTTCCAATCTGTCCAACGTCCGCTCGGCCCTCATATTTTGGCGCGCTTGGCGGATCGCCCTTTCGGAAAACCGACCGTTTCTATCCGGATCGTAAAAAGCCCGGCTCCGAGGAGCCGGGCAGCGTAGGGTCCGGTACGATTGGAGGGGTCCTGTCGTTCCGGCCCGCATTCGCCGCGCGGTCTCTGGAATCCTCGCGACGAATCCGAGACTGTCTCCGGCCGACCTCTGCCCGCCGGAAGAGGCAAATCACATCGGCGCCAATCCGTGCTTTTGGCCCCACTCGAACCAGTTGTCGACGACCGTCCCCGACAGGAGGATGCCGATCCCGCCGGTCAGCGGGCAAAGGATTGCGAACCACCAGGCCCAGCGATGGACCGATTCCATCGTCGCATTGAAGCCCATCGTCCACCTCCAGAACAGCGCGGCGCGTTCCGACGCCGTGCCGCGGTCGACGATCTGCTCGATCTCGCGTTCGCCGCCGAGACGGCTGACCGCCAGGATGGTCGCGCCATGCATGGCAAACAGCACCGCCGAGCCGTAGAGGAAGGCGATCGAAAGCATGTGGAAGGGGTTGTAGAAAAGATTGCCATGGTTCAGTGAGAAATTGTTGGTCCAGTCGAGGTGCGGAAAGATGCCGAAAGGCACACCCTCGCTCCACGAACCCATGAGCAGCGGCCGGATAAAGCCGAGCACCAGATAGAGGAAGATCGCCGCGGCGAACGCCCAGGCCACATGCGTGCCCATGCCGAGCGCGCGCGCCCGCCGGTACATGCGCGCCCACCACAAGAGGATCGACGTCGTTAGGAAGAAGCCCGCCATCAGCCACCAGCCGCCCTCCTTGAGCGGCGGCAGGATCTTCAGGCCGTGCTCCGGCAGCGGCGGCTGCAGCGACAGCCAGAAGAACTGCTTGATGAACTCTTGAGGGTCCCAGTTGACCGAGGCCAGCATGTTGAGACCGATGATCTCGATGGCGACGAAGCCGCACATCAGCGATGCGAGGCCGAGCGTGCCGAGATAGAGCGGCCCGATCTGGGCGTCGCCGAATTTTCCCATCCAGTAGGAAAAGGACGGCGTGCCCTGTCGGTTCCAGATGCCCGGTCCCACCGGTACGCCGAAATCGACTCCGCCCCTGATCTGGACGCGGGTGAAGATATTTTGATACTCGGCCATGATCGTTCTCCTCGCCTCGCCTAGCTCCAGATCGGGATGCGCTGCCACCAGTCCCACCACTCCGGCCAGCCCTCGGCCCAGAGCGGTCCGCTGATGATCATGCAGATTGCGCTCCAGAAGGCGGCCGAGACCGCCAGAAACAGGCCGAGCCGGTGGATGCC
>JBGTLX010000460.1:0-2378 GCA_041743855.1 Rhizobiaceae bacterium
CGCCGGTTGTTCGGACACGGGCGCATCTGCCTGATTGCCGGCCGCCGGCAGTTCGGGCGTGGCCTCGGGTTGCGGAACGCTGATCATTTCAGACGGCTTGCCGGGTTCCTCGACCAGCGCCAGCACCTGTCCGTTCTCGGTCTCGGGCACCGAGACCACCGCGGTCTCGACGGACATGGCCGCGACATTGTCGGGCGTGGTCGAGCGCAGCACGATCTGATAGCCGCCGGGAGCCAGCGGATCCTCTAGCACAACGGCGAAGTCGCCGTCCGGCCCGGCCACCGCCTGCCCAATCACATGGGAGCCGATCACGATCTCGACCTTTGCACCCGCGGCGGCCTTGCCGGCGATCACGATCGAACCGTCTCCCTCGACGCGAACCACGTCGAAGCTCGGCGCGACGATGCCGGCCGGGGTTGTTGCAACCGGAGCCGAGGCGTCCCCCGGCGGCGTGTCCGCCAAGGGCTGGTCGGCCATTGGCGTTGCGGGAGTTGTCGGAGCGGCGGACGGCTCTTCACTGGGCAACCGGGCGATTTTGGCGTCGACTTCAGCCGGCGGCGCATCCGGCAGCGACGCGACCGGCGCGGGCGTCCTCTTCACATAGGGATCCAGCGCACCCGAGACATAAGCTGTCGTGCTTGCCGCGGCCAGGCCGCCTGCCACGAACAGCAAAGTTCTGATCAGAGTAATCGCCATAGTTTTGCCCTTAGCCACTTAGGCCGGGTCTAGCCTGTTTTCCGCGCATCGACAACAAAAAGCCAAACCACGCCTTGACCTTAGTTACGTCCGCAATAAGCAATCAGTTGCATGAATACGATTCGATCCATCTGCGTTTATTGCGGTTCTTCGGCTGGGCGCGGCGACACCTATGTCGAAGCCGGCCGGACCCTCGGCCGTGGCATCGCCCAGGCGGGTCTGCGCCTCGTTTACGGCGGCGGCGCCAAAGGTGTCATGGGCGCGGTAGCCGACGGCGCGCTGCGGGCGGGCGGCAAGGTCACCGGCATCATCCCGCAATTCCTGATGAACCGGGAAGCCACCGGTCCCGCACTGTCGCGCCTCGACGAACTCATCGTCACCGACGACATGCATCAGCGCAAGCACACCATGTTCCACAAATCCGACGCCTTCGTGGCGCTGCCGGGCGGCATCGGCACTGTCGAGGAAATCATCGAGATCATGACCTGGGCGCAGCTCGGTCATCACCGCAAGCCGATCGTCTTCGGCAACATTTCGGGTTTTTGGGACCCGATGCTGGCCCTCATCGACCACATGACCGCCGAAGGGTTCATCCATACGGCGCACCTTGTCCGGCCGCTGGTAGTCGACAGGGCCGACGCCATCGTGCCGGCGATAATGGTCGCAGCCTCGTCGGCCGACGCCCCCATGGAGGGCGACGACTCGGTCATCGAGAAGATGTAAGGCCGCCCGCGCTTTTCTCAGCCGGTTCTTGAGCGTGGATTGAACAGGCGCTCAGACGCCGACCGCATCCGGCGCGAACTGCGCCAGAAATTCCTCGCTTGGCGGAATGGGCTTGATGACGTCGATCAGCACGCCGTTCGGGTCTTTGGTGATGAAATGCCGCTGTCCGAACGGTTCGTCGCGCAATGTGCGCAGGATCGGCAGGCCGGCCGCCACAATCCGTTCATAGACAGCGTCAGGGTCCCTGACCTCGAAATTGATCAGCAGGCCGGTGGTCCGGCCCCGTCCCTCCTCCGGGATCGTCTCGTGATCGCCCTGCACGATGCCGAGGTTCACGCGCTTGTCCTCGGTCGATTGCAGATGGACGTACCACTCGCTTTCAAACAGCGGCGCGAACCTGAAATGCTCGACATAGAACGCTGCGGTCACGGCGACATCGCCCGTCATCAGCACCGGATAATAGCTCGTCGTTTTCATGACTTTCCTTCCTTTCCCAGTTAACATACACTCTGCATGTATCTTAGTTATTAACATACAGGCTGAATGTATGCAACAGGAAATCGGCCGCCGATCCAACCGCGAGCGCACCGAGGCGACGCGCGCCGATCTCATCGCGGCGGCGCGAAAACTGTTCACCGAAAAATCCTATGCCGGGACAGGCACGCCCGAGATTGCAGCTTCGGCCGGCGTCACCCGCGGCGCGCTCTACCATCATTTCAAGGACAAGCAGGCGCTGTTTGCCGCGGTGGTCGAGTGCGAGGCCGAGGCGGTTGCCGGCGAGGTCGAGAGGTCGTCGCCTGCATCGGTGTCGCCCCGTGAAGCGTTGATCGCGGGATCGGACGCCTACCTTGCCGCGATGCGCGCGCCCGGACGCGTGCGCCTGCTCCTGCTCGACGGTCCGGCAGTGCTCGGACGCAGAGCAATAGACGACATCGACGATCGCCACGGCAGCCGCACCT
>JBGTLX010000461.1:0-2204 GCA_041743855.1 Rhizobiaceae bacterium
TCGCTTCCGGGTGTGACCTACGCGAACTACACGCCGGTCCAAAATTTCGTCGAAGGCGACGTCACCATCACCTATGCCGGCCACTCGACCTATGTCATCGAGACGCCGGGCGGCGTGCGCATCGCCACCGATTTTTCCGGCGTCTATGGCTCGGACCCGCTGCCGCGCATCGTCACCATGAACAAGGCCCACAGCACCCACCACACCGACTTTCCCGATCCCGGCATCGAATACGTCCTGCCGGGATGGAACCCCAACGGCGGACCGGCGCGGCACACCGTGGTGGTCGACGACGTCTATGTCCGCAACGTGCCGACCGACATCCGCAATGGCGGCGACCTTGGCCGCGACGGCAATTCGATCTTCATCTTCGAGGTGGCGGGCCTGTGCATTGGCCATCTCGGCCATCTGCATCACCGGCTGGAGGACGCGCATTACGGCGCAATCGGCCGGCTCGACATCGTCATGGTCCCGGTCGACGGCGGCATGACGTTGTCGATCGAGGCCATGACCGAGATCACGACGCGGCTCTATTCCTCGATGATCCTGCCGATGCACCGGCATGCGACGCCGATCGGCGAGTTCACCGGAAAAATGGGCGACGATTTCGCCGTGGAATTCCGCCAGGGCCGTTCACTTTCCGTATCGCTGCGGTCTTTGCCCAGCCGCCCGACCATCATCGTGCTCGAAGGCGTGTAGCCGCTCGGGAAGGTTCTCAGGCTCCGTGTAGGAGAGACCGCGTGACAACTCGCTCTGCCGAGGCGGGGTGCGGGATTTCGAGAACCGAAGCGCAGCGGACCAAAGCATGATCCCGAAAAAGTGGGATCCGGTTTCGGATAAAGATCATGCTCAAGGAAAAAGGTCCGTGAGCGTTGGAAGCGCAGAAAACTGCGTCAGGCGCCCGGCAGAGTAGAGTTTGCAACGCATCCTTAACCATAACGGTCCATGAACGGGATGGTGAGGATTGTACGGATTCCGCGTGGCCTTCCTTTCACCAACATTTGCCCTGAAAAGGCCGCAACAGCGCATTTTGAGGGCATTCCGGAAGCTTCGTGCGAACGGACCGACATGATGATGATGCGCCAAGGGCCAGCCTGGCAAGCCACGCCCGCAAAATCTTAAGGACTTGTTTTAGATGGAAAACCTCACTCTTGCAGAGCCGGGCGTCCAATTGTCGATCTGGTCGCTGTTCTGGCAGGCGGGCTGGGTGGTCAAGCTGGTGATGATCGGGCTGCTGGCAGCCTCGGTCTGGACCTGGGCGATCGTCGTCGACAAGCTGATCGCCTATGGCCGCATGCGCGGCGCGCTCAACCGGTTCGAGCAGATTTTCTGGTCGGGGCAGTCGCTGGAGGAGCTTTACCGCACGCTTGCCGACCGCAAGACCAGCGGCATGGGCTCGATCTTCGTCGCCGCCATGCGCGAGTGGAAGAAGAGTTTCGAAAAAGGCGCGAAATCGCCGCTCGGCCTGCAGACCCGCATCGACAAGGCGATGGATCTGGCGCTGACCCGCGAGATGGAGCGCCTCGAAGGCAAGCTCGGCTTTCTCGCGACCATCGGCTCGGCCGCCCCCTTCATCGGCCTGTTCGGCACTGTGGTCGGCATCATGACCTCGTTCCAGGCCATCGCCGGATCGAAATCGACCAATCTCGCCGTCGTCGCGCCGGGCATCGCCGAGGCGCTGCTGGCCACGGCAATCGGCCTGCTTGCCGCCATCCCCGCCGTCATCGCCTACAACAAGCTGTCGTCGGACGCCGGCAAGATCGCGGTCAGGATGGAGGGGTTCGCCGACGAGTTCTCCGCCATACTGTCGCGGCAAATCGATGAAAAAGTCGCTCCGAAAGCCTGAGGAATAGAGACCATGACCAACCTTGTTTACATCAGTTCTGTTTCTCGGTCGGTGTGGCGATCCACGCGGAGGATCGCGAAGGTCGTACCGGCAGTACGGCCGAGCGACCCGACAAAGTGGGCGTCCACCGATCGGAAACCCGAAGGGCCGGGTGAATTTGCGTCAAATCCTTCGGGCTTCGGCTCGGACGTAGTCCCGCTACGCCCTTCGCCAAACCCCTCGACCTTGCCGCAAATTTCCTCCGGCAGAACGATGCAAACAAGATTGGTCATGGTCTAACTATGGGAATGTCAGCGGGCATATCCGGACGCGGCGGGCGCGGCCACAGGCGGCGCGGACGCCATCACGGCCTGATCTC
>JBGTLX010000462.1:0-4456 GCA_041743855.1 Rhizobiaceae bacterium
GCGATGCTGTACGCCGTCTTCATGTCGCCGTGATCGACAAGCTCGCGCGCCAACACGCGCCGTTCGATCCACCACGCGTCTGGATCGACGAGGGCCGCGCGATCCCGCGCGGCGCCTTCAACATGAGGGCGGCGGCCTGCGCGAATTTCTCCTGCTTGCGCAGCATCTTGGCCTGCACGAAGAGGTAGCCGGCCGAGCGTTGATTTTCCGGCACCGCGTCCAGAAGCTTCGCAGCCGTTTTTTCGCCCGGATCGATGCGCCCCAGGCGTCGGCCAGCGCCTTCGCGCCCGCCAGCCCCGCGACACGCTGTGCCGATGTGATGCGTTCGGCATAAAGCATCCGCTCCATGCGGGTGCCGTGGTCGGCTGCCGGGATCAGGCTGCCGAACTCCCGGATGATCGCCGCCTCGTCGGCGGCGTCGAGTTTTTCCGTCCGCCAGAAGGGCGAGAGGACCGCGCGCCCGGCTTCAGCGTCGCCCAGCGCAACATGCGCCCGGCTGAGCAGGATGACGCCCTCGACTGTTTGCGGTTGGGTGCTCCCGAAAGCGCGAAGGACGGCTTGTGGAGCGAGTTTCTCGGTGGCGAGCGCGCGCTCGCTGTTGCGGCGCAGTGTCGCCATGGCGGGCCAGCCGGGCAACGCTCTGGCGGCGGCCGCGATATCGCCGGAGGGTACGTTTCCGCCGCCCTTCATGGCGATGGCCCAGGTCAGGATCTGCCGGTCGAGGCTGGTTTCAGGCAGGCGATCGCGAACGCCGCGGGCCTTACCGATGTTTCTCGCCGTCAGCGCGTCGAGGCCGCTCGTCAGTGTGGAGAGGCTTGCCGATGTCGTCACGCCCGGCATGGCGAGCGCCGCCGTGGTCCGGCTGTCGACGCCGACAGCAAGCGCCGCCGCTGGAACGACGGCGATTGCGGCGCAAAACAGCGCGAAGCGGTGTGAACGGATGTCGCGTATGATGTTTCTCATTCCCGATCCTGACACGCTACAAATAGGAAGGGTTTGCTGGAAGCCTATTCGCCGGTGATGAAGACGACGTAAAAAAAAGGTTATCGCGACCGTTCGACCTGGATTTTGAATGGTCCGTCTGTCCGACTTGCCGGGTATTGGTGTCGAGACTATGGTGCGCGGTCTCGCTTTCGGCTAGAAGCCGAAGGACAATCAGAGACATATGGCCGCAAGGGCCCGCCTGGAGTTCCCAAATCATGCTGAGAGGCTCGCTCACCGCGCTCGTTACGCCATTTACCACGGATGGCGGGCTCGATGAAAAAGCCTTTCGCGCGTTCGTGGAATGGCAGATCGCCGAAGGCACGCGCGGGCTGGTGCCGGTCGGCACGACAGGGGAATCGCCGACGCTAAGCCATGACGAGCACCGGCAGGTGGTCAAAATCTGCGTCGAAATTGCCGGTGGCCACGTGCCGGTCGTCGCCGGCGCCGGCTCGAACAACACGGCTGAAGCGGTGGGCCTCGTGCAATATGCCGAAAAGATCGGCGCGGACGCGGTTCTGGTGGTGACGCCCTATTACAACAAGCCGACCCAGCGCGGGCTCTATGCGCATTTCGCGGCGGTCGCCAAGGCGACGAGCCTGCCGATCCTGATCTACAACATCCCGCCGCGCTCGGTGATTGACATGATGCCCGACACGATGGGCCGGCTGGCGCATGATTTCAAGAATATCGTCGGCGTGAAGGACGCGACCGGCAAGGTCGAACGCGTATCGGAGCAGCGCATCACCTGCGGCAAGGATTTCATCCAGCTTTCCGGCGAGGATGCATCCGCGCTCGGCTTCAACGCGCATGGCGGCGTCGGCGCGATTTCGGTGACCTCCAATGTCGCACCGCGCCTTTGCGCCGCGTTCCAGGAAGCGACGCTGAACGGCGACAAGGACAGGGCGATCGACTTGCAGGACCGGCTGATGCCGCTGCACAAGGCGCTGTTCATCGAACCAGGGGTTTCCGGCGCCAAATACGCGCTGTCGAGGCTGGGCAAGATCGAGAATGTCGTGCGTTCTCCGCTGATGACGGTCGAAGGCGAAACGGCCGGAAAGATCGATGCGGCTATGAAGCATGCCGGGTTGATAAACTAGCGGGCAGTCCGAAACTCTACTCCCGCGGCCATCTAGCGGCGTTTTCTTTGCTTCCGGTGCTCACGGACCGTCTTTGTTTGAGCATGATCTTATCCGAATACCGGCTTCCACTTTTCGGGATCATGCTTCGGTCCGCTGCGCGCCGGTTCTCGAAAACACCACCATATAACTCGCAGGAGGCGAGTTTCAAACGAGCCCTAAATACGATGAATCAGGTCAGAAAAGCCGATCCCAACAACAAGACCGTGGCCGAGAATCGCAAGGCGCGGTTCAACTACGAGGTGCTCGACACGTTCGAGGCCGGCCTGGTGCTGACCGGCACGGAGGTCAAGTCGCTGCGCCAGGGACAGGCGAACATCCAGGATTCCTACGCCTCGGTCGAAGGCGGCGAGATCTGGCTCATCAACTCCTATCTGCCGGAATATCTGCAGGCCAACCGGTTCAACCATGAGCCGCGCCGGCGCCGGAAACTCCTCTTGAACAAGCGCGAGATGGCCAAGCTGGGGCAGGGCGTCGATCGCGAGGGCATGACCATGGTGCCGCTAAAAATCTACTTCAACGATCAGGGCAGGGCCAAGCTGCTGCTCGCCATCGCCAAGGGCAAGAAGCTGCACGACAAGCGCGAGAGCGAGAAAAACCGCGACTGGGCGCGCGAAAAGGGCCGGCTGATGAAGGAGCGGGGGTGAGTCTTGGCCGCTTGCGCTCAGGCCGCGTCCCGGCCTTCATCCTTGCTCACGAAGGTCAGGCGCATGCCGAGCGCATCGGCTACCTTGGCGATCGTTGCGAATTCGGGATTTCCCTCGCCGCTGAGCGCCTTGTAAAGCGCCTGACGCGACATGCCGGTCTTTTCTGCGAGCTTGGTCATGTTTTGTGCGCGGGCGATAACGCCTAGAGCGTACGCAATTTCCTGTGGCGTGCCGTCCTCGCAGGTTACCTTCAGATATTCCTGCCAATCTTCGGGCGTATCGAGATACTCGGCGCTATCGTAAAGCCTGTAACCTTCCGGCAGTTTCATGTCGGCAATTCCTTGGCCATTTTGAGCGCGGACTTGATGTCACGAACCTGTGTGCTTTTGTCGCCACCGCAAAGCAGCAGGAAAATCACGTCGCCAGTCTGCTTGTAATAGATTCGATATCTTGGACCGCAGTCGACTCTGATCTCGCTTACACCTTGCCCAACAGGACGGACATCGCCTGGATTCCCTTGGACAAACCTGTCGAGTCTGCTGGCGATCCGTCTCTTCGCTCCAGGATCACGCAGGCTGTGAAACCATCGGGAGTATACCGGGCTTTGATAGATAATGTAAACCATAGGCTACAATCCCGGCGCTTGTGCCCCCAAAAACTCCGCAACCTCTCTGAACATCCCCACGAACATCGCCTCGGTCAAAACCCCCGTGTTGGTGTTGTAGCGGGAGCAGTGGTAGCTGGAAAATAGCGCGATCCCATCAATGTCCTGCCGCGCGCCGTGCTTGAACGGAAACGCTGCGACGCGGGCCGAAAGCGCGCGAACCGTCGATTGATGCGCGATGGTTCCGAGCGTCAGCACTGCGCGAAGATTGGGAAATCGGCCGAGCGTCGGCGTCAGGAACTGCCGGCAGGTGTTGATTTCAGCGCCCACCGGTTTGTTTTCCGGCGGCACGCACCGAACCGCATTGGTGATTGCGGTGCCGACCAGTTCAAGGCCGTCGTCGGGCCGCGCGTCGTAGCGTCCGCGCGCAAATCCGAAGCGGTTCAACGTCTCGTAGAGCAGGACGCCTGCATAGTCACCCGTGAACGGCCGGCCGGTGCGGTTGGCCCCGCGCAACCCTGGGGCCAGCCCGACGATGAGAAAGCGCACCGAAGCCTCGCCCTCGGGAGGCAGGAAGGTCGGGACCGGCGCGTTGAACCAGCCTGGTTCGCGTTCGCGCCAGTCGTTGCGGAAATCGCGCAGCCGCGGACAGAGCGGGCAGTCGCGCGGCGGCTCGGCCAGGTGCAATTCCATTTAGAGCGAGTTTCGATTAGATTGAATCATTCTGTTTCTCCGATGGCGAGACGATCCACGAGGAAGGCGGCGAAGAGCGATGTCGTTCCATCGGTCGAGCCGCCTGACAAAGTGGGCGTCCGCCAGCGGGAAACCCTTCGGGCCGGATTAATTCGGGCCAAATCCTTCGGGCTTCGGACTTGGCCGTATCCAGATACGACCTGCGCCGAACCCCTCGACCTTGTCCCGAATTTCCGCTGGCAGAATGGTTCAATCTAATCGAAACTCGCTCTAAACGGTCAGAGGTCGACTTCGTCGATGTCGACGGGCTCCGGCCGGCGCGCCGGACGCTCCGAAGGGTCGCGGCCGAGATCGTTTTTCAGCGACATCAGGTCGATGAAATGATCCGCCTG
>JBGTLX010000463.1:0-5495 GCA_041743855.1 Rhizobiaceae bacterium
GGTCGCGGCCAGACCGGGCATGGTCAGCGAACGCTGGCCGCCGAGCGGTTTGGTATCGATTTGCGCCGCGTGCAGCAGGAACCGGACGGCGGCGCGCGGGCTGGCGAACCAGTGCCGCACCGTCTCGTTGACCGGCAGCACGGCCTCCTGCCCGACCAACGGCTCGCGCAGAATGCTGGAGAAGAAGCCGGACGCAGCCTTGTTCGGTTTGCCCGGTCGAATCGAGATTGTCGGCAGCCTGATGCCGATGCCGTCGAAAAATCCGCGCCGCGAATAGTCGGCGAGGAGCAGTTCGCCGATCGCCTTCTGCGTGCCGTAGCTGGTCAGAGGGGTCGAATGGTGCGTGTCGCCGATGATTTCGGGCAGCGGCTCGCCAAACACCGCGATCGACGATGTGAAGACAAGTTTTGGACGATAGAGGGCCGACAGGCCCGCTTGGCGGATCGCCTCGAACAACTCGCGCGTGCCGTCCATGTTGACGCGGTAGCCTTTCTCGAAATCGGCCTCGGCCTCGCCCGAGACGATCGCCGCCAGATGGAAGATCAGGTCGGGACGCGAGCCGATCAGGGTCGCGGCGACGCCGGCTTCGGAAAGGTCCGCTGCGACGGTTTCGACCCTCTCGTCTTGCGCAGTGATTTCAGGCTCGACGATGTCGGCCATGATCAGCCGGTCGAATGTCTTTCCGCCGACTTCGCCGCTGGCAAGCAGCGCCGCGACCAGCTTGCGCCCGACCATGCCGGCGGCGCCGATGACCAGAATGTGCATGTCAGTGCGCTCCTCCAAAACCGATAAGAAATGCCGTCAGATTGTCTGAAAGTTCGGCGCAGAGATAGCCGCCTTCCTGGACAATGACGGTGGGAAGCCCGAGCCCGGCGCACGCTTCGCCGATCCGCGAAAACCCTTCCGTGGTGACCGAGAGCCCGCCGAACGGATCGCCTTCGAAAGCGTCGAGGCCGAGCGCCACGACCAGCGCCTCGGGCGCGAATGCCTCGATGCGGCGGCGCGCCAAGGCGAGCGCGTCGAGAAAGGCCTGGTCGCCGGATTTTCGCGCCAGCGGGAGGTTGAAATTGTAACCCAGCCCGGCGCCTTCGCCGCGTTCGTCGGCATAGCCCCAGAAGAACGGATAGAAGCGCGCCGGATCGGCGTGGATCGACACGGTCAGCACGTCGGGCCTTGCGTAAAAGATGCCTTGCGTGCCGTTGCCGTGATGCAGATCGACATCGAGGATCGCCACGCGCCTGGATGCCCCGCGCAGATGCTGGGCCGCGATCGCCGAATTGTTGAGGAAGCAGAAGCCGCCGGCGACGTCGGCGAAAGCGTGGTGGCCTGGCGGGCGGCACAGCGCATAGGCGGCCGGAGCGCCGGCGAGCACGTCCTCGGCGGCCGCGATTGCCGACCATGCGCTCCAGCAGGCGCTGTCAAAGGTTTCGGCCGAGATCGGGCAGGCCGTGTCGGCCATGTGGTAGCCGGCCTGTCCCACCGCAGAGGCGGGGTAGCCGCCAGTGCGGGCGATCGGGTGGATGTTGGGAATGACCTCGGCCGATGCGCCTTCGATGCGCCGCCAGCGCGCATAAATGTGCCGCAGGAAATCGAGATACTCGGGCGTGTGCACGGCGGCGATCGGTCGGGGACCGAAATTTTTGGGCGGCTCGATCGTGCAGCCGGCGGCGCTTGCGCCCGCAAGCAGCCGCTCGATCCGTTCCGGCGTTTCCGGGTTGGGTTGCGGCGCGCCGCTGGACAGGAAGGCCTGTGGGTCGTGGCGCTTCTGTTCGTCGGCGAAAAAGCCTTTCATCGGTCCTCCTTCTGTTCAGATTGGTCGTCCGCTTCGGACAGGGCCGTAAAGGCCGCTCCATAGGCGGCATGGATTTGCTCTGCCGCGCTATGTTCCAGGCCAAGCCGCGCGTAGAATTCTTGTGCGCCGGCGTTGGCCGTGTCGACCGACAGGCGGATGTAGCAGCCGCCGCGCGCGGCGGTCAGCGCGGCCAGTCGTTGCAACAGCCTCGCGCCGACGCCCAGGATGCGGAATTTTTGGTCCACAAAGAGATCCTGAACATAGACGCCGGGCCGGCCCTTGTATGTCGAAAAACTGGGGAAGAAGACACACACGCCGGCGGAAGAACCGTCCACCTCCGCAAGCAGCGCCTCGAAAGCGGGCTGGTCGCCAAACCCATAACGCCGGATGTCGTCGGGCGTGCTGACGACCCTCTCCCGCTCGCCCATGACCGTTGCGATGCCGATCATCGCGGCATGGATGGTCTCGGCGTCCTCGACCGTCGCGAAGCGGATGAGAATTTCCGGCGGCCGGGTTGCAGCCATAGCTAGAACGCCACCCTGTCGCCGCCCTTCAGCGCCAGCATCTCCCGCGCCTCCGAAGGCGTCGCCACATCGAGCGACAGCGCGTCCAGAACTGTCCTGATCCGACGCACCTGATCCGCGTTGGACTTCGCCAGTTGCCTGCCGTCATAAAGGCTGTCCTCCAGCCCGACGCGGACATTGCCGCCCATCGCGGCGGCCATCGAGATCATCGGCATCTGGTGGCGGCCGGCGGCAAGCACGGAGAAGGCATAGGCGTCGCCGAACAGCTTGTCGGCGATGCGCTTCATATGGGTGAGGTTTTCCGGATCGGCGCCGATGCCGCCAAGCACGCCGAAGACGAACTGGATGAACAGCGGTCCCGAAACCAGCCCCCGGTCGCGCAGATGCGCCAGCGAATAGAGGTGGCCGACATCGTAGCATTCGAACTCGAAACGTGTTCCGCAGCCTTCACCTAGCCGGCTAATGATATGCTCGATATCGGCGAAGGTGTTCTTGAAAATAGAACCCCGCGTCGCTTCCAGCAGCTTCGGTTCCCACTCGTGCCGCCATTGCGTCGGCCGGTCGAGCGCCGGAAACAGCGCGAAATTCATCGAGCCCATGTTCAGCGAACACATTTCCGGCTCGGCCCTCAGCGCCGCGGCCAGCCGGTCGTCGAGGCTCATCAGCGACGACCCGCCGGTCGAAATGTTGATGACGGCGTCGGTCACCTGCTTGATGCGCGGCAGAAACCGCATGAAGATTTCCGGGTCGGAACTCGGCCTGCCGTCCTTCGGGTCGCGGGCGTGGAGATGCAGGATCGACGCGCCGGCTTGCACTGCCGCGATCGCCTCCTCGGCAATCTGGTCCGGCGTCACCGGCAGATACGGGCTCATCGACGGTGTGTGCACCGACCCCGTCACCGCGCAGGTAATTATCACCTTGCGCGACTTGTCGCCCGTCTTCGCCGGCGCACTCATGAACCGACCGGAAGATCGAGTTCGGCGGCAAGTTGTCCGAGCGATTGGCCGAGAATGGCGACCATGTCGCCGACCTGCTCGGCGGTGATGATAAGCGGCGGCGCGAGAATAAAATTGTCCATCTCGACGCCGTCGCCGCGAATGCGCCGCGAATAGATGATCAGGCCGCGTTCATAGGCGAGATCGATAAGGCGCTGGCCGGCTTTCATCGCCTTGGGCAAGGGCAAAAACTTTTCGGGGTTCGCGAGCAGGTCCGCGCCGATCAGCAGGCCCTTGCCGCGCACGCCGGCAATGAACGGATAGTTTTGGGCCAAGCCTTCCAGCTTGCCTTTCAGGAGATCGCCCATCGCCGCGGCGTTGGCGACGCAACCGAGCCTTTCCATCTCGTCCAGAACCGCCAGGCCGGCGGCGCAGGAGAGCGGATTGCCGGCATAGGTGTAACCGTGCTGGAAACCGCCGGAATCGAGCACCGGCTTGACGAGGCGGGACGAAGACGCCATCGCGCCGAGCGGCGCGTAGCCGGACCCGATTCCCTTCGACAAAGTGACGATGTCCGGCCGGCAGTTCCAATGATCGCCGCCGAGATATCTGCCCGTGCGCCCCGCGCCACTCATGACCTCGTCGTGGATCAGCAGGATGCCGTATTGGTCGCAGATATCGCGGATGCGCGTAAAATAGCTGTCGGGCGCGACAAGGGCAGCCGTCGCCGCGCCGCCGATTGGCTCCATGATGAAGGCGAGCACACTTTCCGGCCCTTCGGCGAGGATTTTCTCCTCCAGGAAATCGGCATATTTGACGCCGCGTTCTTCCATCGAGAGATTGTCGCGGTCGCGGTAAGCCGTTGGCGCGGGCACGGTGGGCATGTTGCGGATCTGCGGCGCGAACGTCTCGGTGAGCGCCAGATCGCCGGTGACGCCAAGCGCGCCGATGGTGCCACCATGATAGGACGGGAAACGGGAAATGATTTTCCAGCGTTTTTGCTGGCCGGTTGCAACCGCCCATTGCCGCGCCAGCTTGATCGCCGATTCGACCGCTTCCGACCCGCCGGAGACGAAGAAAATCCGGTCGAGGTCGCCCGGCATTTTTTCGGCCAGCCGGCGCGCCAGTTCTTCCGCCGGCTCGTTCTCGAAATGCAGCCGGTAGGCGAAGGTGACGCGGTCGAGCTGGCGCTTCATCGCATCGATCACGGCGCGGTTGCCATGGCCGATATTGACCACCATCGCTCCGCTCGACCCATCGATAAAGCGCTTGCCGCTTTGGTCCCAGAGGTAGATGCCCTCGGCGCGGTCGACCAGCGGCCGACGCAGGCGGGTCAGGTAGAAAAGATTCGACGGTGCGCGGTTCGGCGTAATCGTTTCGGCTCCGACTCGATCTCTTTGCATGCTTTTCATCGGGTGCTCATGTGTCTCGCCGGCCGAGATAGCGGTCCAGCACATTCGCGGTCACACGCTCGACCATCGCATCGCGCCTGAGCAAGCCCGCCACCCATTCGCAGCTGCCGGCGTGGAAAACCTCGCCCTTGCCGCGCGAAAAATTGACGATCATGCCATTGCCGCGCTTGACCTTGTCGAGATTGGCGTCGCTCGGCTCACCATAAAGCGTTTCCGCGTTGAAGCGTCCATCCTCGTCGCCGAGAAACTGGTCTTCGATCGGAATATCGGGACTTTCCTCGACCTGGCTGGCCAGACCGACGGCAAGGATTTCCAAACCCTCCGGCGCGCCGGAAGTTTCGGTCGGCTCCGGCAGGCCGCCGCTGACGACGTGGTCAAGCCCGTCGACCTCATAGCCGAAGACGTGGCTGTCCGCGCCGAGCACATCGCCGTAATAAAGCCCGGTTCCGTCGAAGGCCCAGTGCTCGGGCCGGTAGACCGGAAAGCCGCGCACGCCGCGCGGCGCGCAGCCGCCCCAGCCGGCATAGAGGCCGGAGGTGGCATTGAGGCCGAAGGTGGCAGCGCCGGGGCGGCCGATCTCGGGCACTTCCCAGGAATTGGTGGCACGGGTGACGTCGCCGGACTTGTAGACCGGGTCCTCGGCGCGGGCGCGGTATTTGTAGCAGACTTGGCGGCGGCCCTCGTTCTCGAGACGGGTCTGCCACATGAAATTGCCGGCGAACCGCGCCGCATGGCCACCGCGCTCCACATAGAAGTCGACCGCGTCGCGCATCTCCCAGGTCCAGTATTCGTCGTGACCGACGAAGACCAAGCAATCATAGTTTTCCAGGAT
>JBGTLX010000464.1:0-2876 GCA_041743855.1 Rhizobiaceae bacterium
GCGCAGTTCGCGCGCAGCCGGAAGCGAACGTGTACGACTGGACGTACCGCGCGGTGATCAAACTGCCGTTCCCGGAGTAAACGCGGCGGCGCCTCGGTGACGCACGAGGCCGTCCGTCGTCATCGCTTCGTTGTTCCGCACGGCGCGCCTTCGACAGCGATTGCGATCGGAGCGGCTCGGTCGGAACTGAAAGACACACATGATTTCGGCGGTTGATGACGTCGAATGATGTCCGCTTCCGACCCTGAGCCGCCGTTGACGTTTGCAAAAAGCGGTCGTTCGATCTGCTCAAAGGAGACGTTACTCAATTCGGCGAGCATCCAGAGCTGACTTAGATCGTTGAATTGAGGGCTTGCGCTCCCGCGCCTCGACGGACTTTGACGGCGCCACGAGGAGTGCCGAGGGCCTGCTGGTAAAGGGAACGTTTGACTCAAGAGCAACTGCCGACGGCAACGGACCGGGTTTGTCTGTGTCGACTGCCGTGGCGTCTTCTACTTCAGGGCCGACTTACAGCCGCGCCTACGACAACTTGGGTCTATCGAGAATGTATATGGGGCGCACACTGAGCGTCAAAAGCTACGCCGATCTTGCGGAAGAGTCATGGCGTCTCCGTCATCATGAGAGCATGGCCTGTATCGGGCGCCGCAGTGACCGCGGCATTTCAGGCCCGCGGCCAAAGCGCACAACGAGGTCGGGTCTTTGGCCGGCAATCCCATGAGGCTCGCAAACTGCGATCGCAACGCCGCAACTTCCACCGGCTGGTTAACAAAGGGCATGGGCGGCCCGACGATGATGGGGATGATGGGAAGCAAACCTGGCGCGACGGGCCCCGGCATGATGGGCGGCGATCCGAAGCAACAGCAGGAAATGATGGGGCGGCGCATGGACATGATGCAAATGATGATGGAGCAGATGATGCAGCACGGCCAGATGATGGAGTCCACGCCCGCCAAATGACCCGAACTTTGATAGTGCGTTTGATTGAGCAGCGAATACGACGCGCAAACCAGTCCCCGTCTTCGCACGGCTCCTCGCCGCGGCCGCATTGGCCCATTTGTTCGTGACCGGCGGCGCCATCGGTTGAGCGCGGCGCTGGCAGCCCCCTCTAGGCACATTAGATCCTGGGCGCCTGCGCGGTAGTGGGCTCGCGTATAAAAAACTCCCGGCGGAGTCGCACGCTGCAGGCATACGAATTGCGGCGGCGGGCTGCCCACCACAGCGCGACGTTGTGTGCAGTGGGACTTTTTGGCGCTCGTCGCGGCATGATGCGGCTGGTAGTGGCCGTCCGACGGCGGCAACGCCATCCTGCTCGGCCGCGCGCCGGTTATTTTTTTGCAGGAGTGGTTATATGTTTTTCCAACGCGTCAAGACACCGGGCCTCGGCCACAACGCCTACGTACTCGGCTGCGGCGAGGCCTTGGCGGTCGTCGTCGATCCGCGCCGTGACGTCGCCGAGTATCTGAGGCTGGCCCGCGAGAACAACCTAAGCATCGCCTACGTCCTCGAGACGCATCGCCAGGAAGATTTCGAGCTCGGTTCGCGCAGCATTGCCGAGCTCACCGGCGCGAAGATCGTCACCGGGACGCACGAACTGTTCGGAGAATCCGACGTCAAGCTCGCCGACGAGCAGGAACTCAAGGTCGGCACGACCCGTTTCGTCGCCTTGGCGACGCCGGGCCATACCCCTGAGAGCATGTGCTATGCGGTCTATCCCAAGGACGCCGGCGAGAAGTGCTGGGGCGTCTTCACCGGTGATTCCCTATTCGTTGGCGAGACGGGCCGAACCGACCTCCCTGACCCGAATAAGACCGGCGAAAATGCCGGGGTCCTGTACGACGCCATCTATCGCCAGATCACGCCCCTCGGCGATCAGGCGCTGATCCTTCCGGCCCATGGCTCGGGTTCCGCGTGTGGTGGCAATATTTCCGACCGCGACGACACCACCCTCGGCATCGAGAAGGAAACCAACCCGGTCTTCTCCAAGAGCCGCAAGGAATTCGTTGATCTGAAACTGAAGGAAAAGCTGCCGCGTCCGCCCTACTTCCTGCACATGGAACAGGTCAATCTAGGTGGAGGCCGGCCGCTGCGGGTCGACCCGGGGCCTCGTCTGCTGCTGCCGAAGGAGCTCCAGAAGCGAATGAAGGAAGGTGTGGTGATCGACACCCGCTCTCCCGAGGCCTTCGCAGGCGCGCACATCCACGGGTCGTACAACATCTGGCTCGCCGGCCTGTCGACCTTCGGCGGCTGGGTGGCCAACGAGAACACGAAGGTCTTCCTGATCGTCGATCAACCTGACAAGGCGCAGACGGCGGTCCAGGCTCTGGCCCGCATCGGCATCGATTCGGTTGAGGGCGTGCTTGTCAAGGGCGTCGAAGCGTGGCGCGAGCAGGGGCTGCCGATCGAGTCCCTGGGCACCACCAGCGCCCAGGAGGTCAATCAGTGGATGCAGGCTGAACAGGTCCACGTGCTCGACGTTCGGGACGACATGGAGTGGGAGGAAAAGCACATTCCCGGGGCGACCCATGCCTATGTCGGATATCTGGAGGAGAAGCCTCCGCAGTTGCCCAAGACGACCCGGCTCGCTGTCCACTGCAGCGTTGGCCATCGCTCGGGGCTGGCCGTTAGCATTCTGCGGCGCCTCGGCTACACCGATGTTTTCAACATGCTCGGTGGCCTGACCGCATGGGAAAAACTCGATCTGCCTCTGCAGAAATCTTCTGCTTCGAAGTCCTGAAGAATGGAGACCATGATGGCAAGTGACGGTGGTGCCTGGTCGCCCTATTTGGTGGGCGGACTGATCGGTGTTTTATCGATGGCAACTTTCTACTTTTCGGACAAGCCGCTCGGCGTGTCGACGGCCTATGTGCGTCTTGCCG
>JBGTLX010000465.1:0-2237 GCA_041743855.1 Rhizobiaceae bacterium
ACCGAAACCAGCCGGTCGTGCCGGAAATCCTCAAAAATCGGCCACGACCGGACCACATCGCCGATCCGGGCCAGTTCGACGTCGGTCATGTCGCGATCGGAGGCGGAGGTCACCACCATCAGATAGATCAGCGCTTCATGGGTCGTGGGCAGGGCCATGCGGTTCTCCTGGAAAGAACCGAACTTAGGAATGCCCTAAGGGCGCCGCAATGAAAAACCCGCCGCGTCGTTGACGCGAAGGACATGGTTTCATAGAGCATTCGCGGCAGCGGGCGCTCGGGCACCCGCACATATCATCGGGACTTGTCTGACATGGCGGGATCACAAACCATCGATCTCAACGCGGAAATGTTTTTGGCGGCAGCCGAGAGCAAGGCCTGGCCGTTCGAGGAGGCGAAGAAGATCGTCGCCCGCTATGCCAAATCCGGCTATCCCGAAACGGTGCTGTTCGAGACCGGCTACGGCCCCTCCGGCCTGCCGCATATCGGGACGTTCGGCGAGGTGGCGCGCACCTCGATGGTGCGCCATGCCTTTCGCGTGTTGACCGAAGACAAGGTCAAGACGCAGCTGCTCTGCTTTTCGGACGACATGGACGGCCTGCGCAAGGTGCCGGACAACGTGCCCAACAAGGACATGCTGCGCGCCCATTTGGGCAAGCCGCTGACGCGCATCCCGGACCCGTTCTCGAACGAATACCCGTCCTTCGGCGCGGCCAACAATGCGCGGCTGCGGGCGTTTCTCGACCGCTTCGGCTTCGACTACGAGTTCGCTTCGTCGACCGACTATTATACATCCGGCCGTTTCGACGCGACGCTTCTGAAAATGCTCGCCCGCTTCGACGAAGTCATGACGATCATGTTGCCGTCGCTGCGCGAGGAGCGCGCGAAGAGCTATTCGCCGTTCCTGCCGATCCACCCGAAGACCGGCGTGGTGATGCAGGTGACGATCGAAGAGCGCAATGTCGAGGCGGGCACGATCGTCTGGCGCGATCCCGAAACGGCCGAGCGCTTCGAGACGAAGGTGACCGGCGGCCACGCCAAGCTGCAGTGGAAGCCCGATTGGGCGATGCGGTGGGCGGCGCTCGGCGTCGATTACGAGATGTCGGGAAAGGACCTGATCGACTCGGTCAAGCTCGCCAACCAGATCTGCCGCGCGCTCGACGCACCGCCGCCGGAAGGCTTCAACTACGAACTGTTCCTCGACGAACAGGGCCAGAAGATTTCAAAGTCGAAGGGCAACGGGCTGACCATCGATGAATGGCTGGCCTATGCGCCGACGGAAAGCCTCGGCCTCTACATGTTCCAGAAGCCGAAGACCGCCAAGAAGCTGCATTTCGACGTGATCCCGAAGGCCGTCGACGAATACTACACCTACCTCTCGGCCTATTTTCTGCAGGACTGGAAGGAGCGGCTTGGCAATCCGGTCTGGCACATGCACGACGGCCGCCCGCCCAAGACCGACATGCCGGTGCCGTTTTCGCTGCTGCTCAATCTGGTCAGCGCCTCAAACGCGCAGAACAAGGATGTGCTCTGGGGTTTTATTTCGCGCTACGCCAATGGCGCGACGCCGCAGACGCATCCCGAACTCGACCGGCTGGTCGGCCATGCGATCCGCTACTTCGACGATTTCGTGAAGCCGGCCAAGGTTTATCGCGACGCCGATCAGGTGGAGCGCGAGGCGTTGCTGGCGCTCTCGGAAAAGCTTGCCGAGCTTCCCTCCGACGCCGATGGCGAGTCGATCCAGAACGCGGCGCTCAACGTCGCGCGAAAAATCGAACGCTACCAGGATCATACAAAACAAAGCCCCGAGGGCGGGCCGGGCGTGTCAGGCGCCTTCTTCCAGATGATCTATCAGGTGCTGATCGGGCAGGAACGCGGGCCGCGCTTCGGCTCGTTCGCGGCACTCTACGGCATCGACGAGACGCGCGCGCTCATTGGGCAGGCGCTGGCTGGGCAGCTGGCGGCGTAGATGCGGTGACGTCCGCAACCGGTTTTAGGCCCGAAAGGTTGGGGCCGGCTCCGAAAATCCCCTTCTTTGCCGACCGCGCCGCTTCCTCGGCTTCGGCGTAGGGTCCGCCCTCCGCGGCGCGCGCCCAGCCATTCGCCACCAGCCACGCGCCCGCATCCTGCTTGCCGAGCCGGCACGGGGCCGCCAATTCGTTTGGAACGTCGCCCAACGGAAAATCGCAGGTCACCGCGCGGCCGCGCAGAAACGCGCGAAAAGCGGTGCGCGCCGCAC
>JBGTLX010000466.1:0-10551 GCA_041743855.1 Rhizobiaceae bacterium
TGCTCGACGGCGGCAGCACAGTGGTGCAGATCACCCTCGAATCTCCGACCGCGATATGGGTCGACGGCGAGGGGACCGATCGGCAGGTCGTCATATTCGACTGCGAAGCAGGCCCAGTCGCCGTTGGATGGTGTGGGCGTCGTGCCGGAAGGCGGCCTCGCCCGGTCATATCGCCGGCCGCTTGATTCTTCCGTCGGAGCTGTTGAGGCGTCTCCGATGAGCGTCGTGGTGCTGGGCGCCGGCCTGGCGGGCCTGGTAGCCGCCCGTCGCATCGCCCAGGCAGGTTATTCCGTCACGGTGCTGGAAGCGGCAAGCCAGGCCGGCGGGCAAATCCGGCTCGCCGCCCAAAACCCGCGCCGCCGCGAATTGATCGGCATCGTCGACTGGCGGCTCGCCGAACTGGCGCGGCTGGGCGTCGATATCCGCTACGACATCTGGGCGGAGACGGCTGACGTGCTGGGTCTCAACCCGGATGTGGTCATCGTCGCGACGGGAGGATTGCCGCAGAGCCCGCCGCTTGCCGAGGGTGGCGATCTGGCGGTTTCGAGCTGGGACATCATTTCGGGCGCGGTCAAACCGGCCGAAAATGTGCTGCTCTATGACGACAATGGCGGGCATCAGGGCATGACCGCCGCCGAGCTGATCGCTGCCGCCGGCTCGAAACTCGAACTCGTCTCGCCGGAGCGCTTCTTCGCGCCCGAAATGGGCGGCATGAACCACGTTCCCTATATGCGCGCCTTCCACGAGAAGGGCGTCACCGTCACCATCAACACGCGGCTGCAGGCGATCCGGCGCCAGGGCAACACGCTGGTCGCCACGCTCGGTTCCGACTTTTCCGACGGCTGGGTGGAGGAGCGCCGCGTCGACCAGGTCGTCGTCGAACACGGAACCGCGCCGCTCGACGAGCTTTATCTGGCGCTGAAGCCGCTGTCGAAGAATGGCGGCGCGATCGACTACGAAAAGCTGGTGACCGGCGGCGACATCTTTCCGCTGACCCGGCCGCAAGCGGATTTCGTGCTGCTCAGGATCGGCGACGCGGTCGCGTCCCGCAACGTCCATGCGGCGATCTATGACGGCATTCGCTTCGCGCTCAGGATTTAAGTTCTCCGAACGCCGCACGATCACGGCATCAGCTGGTAGTCGTAGAGCCTTTTGTAATGACCGTCCGCTCGCGTGAGCAGGTCGCGGTGCGCGCCCTGCTCCACGGCGTGGCCGGCCTCCATGACGATGATGTTGTCGGCCTGGTGCACGGTCGACAGCCGGTGCGCGATCACGATCGTCGTTCTGCCGACCTTGAGCTTCTCCAGCGCGTCGCGAAACAGCGATTCGGACTCCGCATCAAGGGCGCTGGTGGCCTCGTCGAGCAGCAGGATCTGCGACTGGCGCAGCATGGCGCGCGCAATCGATAGGCGTTGCCGCTGTCCGCCCGACAGGAACACGCCGTTTTCGCCGATTTCCGTTTCGTAGCCTTTCGGCATGGCCATGATGAAATCGTGGGCGTTCGAGGCCTTCGCAGCCTCAATCACCTCGGCGTCGGTCGCGCCCTGGCGGCCCTTGTGGATGTTTTGCATGATGGTGGCGTTGAACAGGAAGGTATCCTGGCTGACATAGGCGATTTTTTCGCGCAGCGCGTAAAGCGTGACGAGGGCGATGTCCTGCCCGTCGATCGCGACTTTTCCTGAAGTCGGGTCATAGAGCCGCATGATCAGGTTCATGACGGTCGATTTTCCGCCGCCCGACTGCCCCACCAGAGCGGTCATCTTGCCGGCTGGAAAGGTCAGGTTCAGGTGGTGGAGCACAGGCTCGTCATCCCGGTAGGAAAACTCTACATCCTCGAAGGTGATGTGACCGGGGCCGGGCGTCAGCGGCTGTGCGTCGGGGGCTTCGGCAAGCTTGAGCGGCCGATCGGTGATCTCGTACATGAGCCGGACGCCGACCATGCCTTGCTCCAGCGCCACGCGGGTCCGCGCCAGCCGCTTGGCGGGCTCGTAAGCGAGCAGCAGCGCGGTGATGAAGGACATGATCTCGCCGGGCGTCTGGCCACCTTCGACGACGAGGTAGCCGCTGATCAGGATGGATCCTGCGATCGCCAGCCCGGCCAGCGTTTCCATGATCGGGCCGGTCGCCGCCGAAAGCGTCGCGATCTTGTTGGCGCGGGTCTGGTTGAAGGTCACCGCATCGTGCATCTGCGTGCGCATCGGCCCCTCGAGATTGAAGGATTTGACGACGCGCACCCCGAACACGGTTTCCTGCATCACGTGGACGATCCTGGAAATCGCGGTGAATTCCTGCTTCATCAGGACGCGCGCCTTCTTCAAGATACGGCTGACGGAAAAGATCGCGACCGGGCCGAAGATCAGCGCGATGAGCGACATTGCAGGCTGTTGGACGATCATCACCACCATCAAGCCGAGAAGCGAAAACAGGTCGCGGAAAAACGACGTCACCAGGAGATCGAGAACCTTGCGCGCCGCTTGAGCGTTGTTCGTGATACGGGTGATAAGGTCGGCCGACGTGTAGGAGTGGTAGAACTCGATCCCGTGGACCAGGATCCTGTCGTAGATGGTCTTCTGCCGCTCGGCGATGATCGAGTTTCCGACGCGGCTCAGCGCCACGGCCTGGACGTAGTTGGCTATCCCCTTCACGGTGAAAATCGCCGCGACGGCGACCGCTATCAGGTAGATCCTGTTGATATCCTTGAAAACCACGATCTCGTTGGTCACGTCGCGCATGATCCAGGCGCTCGCGGCGGTCGTCGCCGCGACGAAAACCATGGCCAGAATGGCCACGGTATAGCCGGCGGCATGCTTGCGGAAGGATTCCCTCAACAGCCTGACGATAAGACGGCGGTTGGCGGAGGACCGGGAGGATTTGGACAACGGGAACGTCCCTGTTCCGAATTGGAGAAACGCGCCTATACCGGATCGACCTTTGCAAGTCACGGCTGAACATCGCGGACGCGTCGCCTTGCGCGGCGCCGCGGTAAGGACGCTACCCGGCTGTCATGGCCGGTCACGGCGGCATTGTGGCGCCCGTGCCGCCAATATTCTTTACCGACTACCGCCGACGCGCGTTCAGGGCTTCCTGCCGCAGCATTTGCGAAATTTTCTGCCCGAGCCGCACGGGCATAGATCCTTGATGCGGCGCTGCAATTTGGCGATCACTGGCAACAGCAACACCGAAGGAGTCAAAGCGGTCACAAGCACCGCCACTTTCGAGGATATACCGGGCACGACCAGACGGCGGCCACCCTTGAATCCGCGCCAGGCGCTCTCGGCCACGTCCTCGGGAGACAGCGCGGGCAAAAAAGTGAAAAGCCGCGCCCGCTTGACGCTCCTCACCCGTAAAAAGCCCGTCTCGACCGGTCCCGGCGTCACGCAGGTAACAGTCACGCCGGTGCGGCGAAGTTCCTGATAGAGAGCTGCTGAAAAGGACCGCACAAACCCTTTGCTGGCGTAGTACACGGCCATGTGAGGCCCGGGAACGAAGCCAGCCACGGAACTTAAATTTATGACGCCACCGCCCCGCCGCGCCACCATTCCCGGAACAAATGTGAGCGTCAGCTCGGTCAGGACGCGAATATTGAGGTCGATTATCCCCAACTGGGCGTCCAGCGGAAGCGTCGCCGCCAAACCCTGAAGGCTGTGACCGGCACTGTTCACGAGGACGTCGCACACGAGGCCATTCTGAAACAAAAAATCCTTCACTTGCCTTGGCGAATCGCCTGCCAACAGATCGAGCTTCAAAATGTAAGGCTCGCCACCGCCTTCCCGAACCTCTGCCGCCGCGTCGCCCAGACCCTCCGCGGTTCGCCCGATCAGCACGACCGCTCCGCGTTCGCGGGCCACCAACCTGGCGATAGCTCGCCCAATTCCACTGGATGCGCCGGTCACCACGACAGCCGGCTTTAGGCCGTTTTGCCCTATCAAGGCGTTGCCTCTGACGTCTTGCGGCGACGCAGCCGAGACCTGTTCGGAAGCTGGGCGGGAAATGCTGGAATCGATCACCGCACCCGAACCTTGCCGCCGGCATTGGCGGCATCCTGATCATGGCTCTTCAGTTCATCGGCGACGGCAGTGTTCATGATCTCCTCCAGCCGCTCCAGTGCGCGGGCTACATTGGCGCCGTCCATCACCCGATGATCGTAATGGATGCGGACGTCCACCGAACCGTCCTCGCCAATCCGCCCGTAATTGAGGAGGGTGGTCAATGGCGTAAGGGGGTTGAGCGATTCTGCCCCGAGGCCCGAATAAACGGACAGCTGAAATGTGCCGAAATAGTTTGCCCGTTGGCGGCCGATATTCAGGCCAAACCACATCAGCAGCCTCCTGAGCAGAGCCGGCGCCTTGGCCATTTTCAAGGCGCGCCGGAACTCCTTGACCTCCATGACGGGAAGGGATCGCGACGCTTGTATCGTGACGCCGAGTTCGGCGATTGAACGGCGTTCCGGTTCCTTGATGCGGTCGAGCAACACCACCCGCTCGCCGCAATGTTCACGCTCGTGGGCGAGCGAGGCCACGCTCACCGGATATTCGTAAAGCTGCGGCCACGGCAACTTGACATAGGCGCGCCGCAATTCCGGGGTTTCCGCGGAAAGCAGCGCATAACCCTTCAAGAAAATGGCGGTCCAGGACGGTCGCGGATGGAGTTGCGCCCGCGCCCGCGCCAGCGGCCCGAGATTCATGCGGCGCTGCACCGTGATCCGGGGCACATTGATCGAAAACCTCATCAGGTCGCCGACCAGGCGCCTCGGAGCTGACAGTTTTACTGCGCGGCCACGCATGGTTCAACCTAGGACCGATCGACATTCAGCGGCCGGGCGTGGCGCGAATCGTCCGGTTCGGCGTCGCAGTCCCTCGACCGAGGTCAACTCGGCCTTCGGTCCTGCTCCTGGAACTGAACGATTTGCCCGCATACCACGCTCCTGCCGATGAATGTCGATTGGTCCTAGTAAATGTAAGGGATGATTCGCTTGGTCCTCTCCACATAGGAGCGGTATTCGGGACCAAAATTCTCCAGCATCATACGCTCCTCCGCCGCAACGCGCAGAAAGAAAAGCACCGCGAAGCCCACAAGTCCCGACAGCCCGGCAACCCAGTTCGACAAAAGAAAGGCCTGGCCAATCCCCATCAGCAAGAATGAAGTATACATGGGGTGGCGGATGAGCGCGTAGAGCCCGGTGCAGACCAGTTTATGCTGGTTTCGAATCTCGAGTGTGACTGACCAGTTCCGGCCAAGATCCTTATGGGATTTACGAAAAACCCAGAGCCCGAAAACAAAGATCAGAGTCCCGAGGACGACGGCCCAGGCCCTGGCGGGATAGTCCGCTCCTTGGGGAATGCCTGTGGCGACATAGAACCCTGGCAGGATCGCCAGTCCAAAAAGCGCCGTGGAAAGTCCGATTGTCTCGGACATGGAGCGGTAGTCGCCGACGATCCGCACACGCTTGGCGCGGCGCTCGAAGGGATATCGGATCACATACCACGCGATGATCCCGAGCACCCAGTTGATCTCACCGAATAAAGCCATCGCCGTGCCTATACCGGGTAGCCGCGCTTAACTTCGAGGCGCATGGATCCGCTCGAGGTCCAGAGCATCGCTCGAAAGGTGGACAGGCTTTCGAGGAAGCGATGCGAAAACAACGACTATAGCGGCGCATCGCGTGGGATCAACGCGAGTCGCCATTGGCTGCGGACCGAGGAGCTTCAGCCGGACGGGTCCAGCCGATCGCGCTCGGACCGCCGTTCATCTTCCGCAGGTCGGTTATGTACTGCTGCGGCAGAAGCCAGTGAAAAGGGGTTTTGTAGCCCATCGAACGCGCGATGTCCCCGACGAATGCATTGCAGTTGTACAAAGACGCGTGCCAGAGCGTGGACTTCGCCTGCAAACTGCGTATGTCCGCAACGACATCTTTATATTCCGCTTCGCTTAGCATGACCCGCCAATAGGCGGACATATATTCGGGTTCCAGGTCTCCGTCGGTCCACCCGGTCGAGGATGCCACTGGTACGAGATGTCCGGCCATATAGACACTGGGGTCGTCAGACTTCGGGGCGAGCCCCGCGACTTCGGGATTTACCATTTCCCCCGTGGCGTCAAGGCGGCCGAAGACTACGTAGGAATGCCCGTAGGTGTAGGCATGGCGGGAGCGGAACTCGATGAAGTGCCGCTCATCGCCCTTCGGGGACTGCGCCGCGGCGACCGCTCGGCCCCGTGCAAGGCCAGGAATTGACGATTCTGCCCGCTGGCTGGCTCCCAACGCCAGGCTTCCCTCAGTCTCTGTGCTGGTCTGGCATCCGGCTAACGCAAACGCCAGCCAGACAAATAACAACAAACGGCCGCAAACAAAGGTCATCCCGCCACAATGCTCCGAATAGCGCAAGCTTCAACACCCCGCTCATCTCGGAGAAACGTGGCGGGATGACGGCCGACTCGAATTTCAGTTAAGGGGAAGGCTCCCTCAAGCCTTCCCGGATAACCGGCTGAATTACTTAAACACACCTTCCGGCGCAGGTTCCTCGACAACGACTGCAGCTGGAGGCGGAGCCTTGCCCTTACCCTTGCCTTTGCCGATAGTCCCGCAGCCAGCGACGCTAACAAGAGCGACACTGGTAGCGATGGCGATTAGAAGTTTGCTCATTCGAATATCCTTTCCCCGAGCGATCATGAACAGGTCACGACAATCGGACGGTAGCTGTGAAACACGCCAGGACCTAGTGCGGAAAAGACACAGTCCAAGCCCCGAATGGCAATGTTGGCGAAGTAGGTTACTAAAAAATACCCGGTTGCCGGGACATTCCCGAAGCCAGCAACTCCGTCAAATGACCAGAACCGTCGCGCCGACCGATGTGCGATCGTAAAGGTGAGCGATATCTTCATTCAGGAGACGCACGCACCCGCTTGATAGGGCCTGACCGATCGACCATGGCTCGTTTGTGCCATGCAGCCGGAACATGGTGTCGGTCCCGCCGCGATAGAGATAAAGCGCGCGCGCTCCAAGAGGGTTGTCTGGTCCTCCCGAGACGCCGCCTGCATACTGCACAAGGTGGGGTTTGCGTCTCATCATATTGGCGGTGGGCGTCCAGGAAGGCCAAACCGCCTTGCGCCCGATAGTCGCCTGGCCCTTCAACGATAGCCCCTCTTGCCCGACGCCAACGCCATACCGTGTCGCCCAGCCATCCTCCTCGACGAAATAGAGAAACTTGTCCGTCGTATTGACGACGATGGCGCCGGGAGCCTCGGTTCCGTCATATCGGACGCGCTGCCGACGGTAGCGAGGATCGACGACGGTTGGCCTCTGGATCGCAAGACTGCCAGACTCCAGCGACTGGCGTGTAGCAGGCATACATCCGCTCACCACGACGGCCATGCCGCCCAGCAGCAGCCCGCGGCGATTAAATTTATGATTCATTCGGTCAACTCGACTTCCACACTCGTCACGCCTGTAACACCGAAGCCCTTAATCGCTCAATAACAACCTTGTGTACCGGCTGTTCGAGTCTGACGTGTGTTATTATTGTGACAGCCAATCGACAATACAGATCGTAGTGACCGGCAAAGGAAATCGATACGATGAAGCTGAACCTTGAAGGCAAGATCGCCTTGGTCACCGGCGCGGGCTCGGGAATTGGAGCTGCCGTTTCGAGGATGCTTGGTGACGAAGGAGCGGAGGTGATTCTCGCCGATATCGACCCTGAGCGCGCAAGCAGCATTGCCGCCGAGATCCGTTCGAAGGGAGGCAAGGCCCGGGATTTGGAGGTGGACGTAGCCAATTCGCAAGCCGTGGAGGGGATGATCAAGTTCATTGTGCAGACGTGTGGCGGTCTGCATCTGGCGGTGAACAACGCCGGGGTCGGGGGGCCGCGAATGGCGACTGCCGACTACCCGCTCGACGACTGGCATAGGCTGATCAACGTCAATTTGAACGGCGTCTTCTACGCCATGAAATATCAGATACCCGCGATGCTGGACTGTGGCGGCGGGGCAATCGTCAACATGTCTTCCATTCTGGGCTCTGTCGGCTTGCCGACGACGCCAGCCTACACCGCGGCCAAACACGGCGTAGTGGGACTGACAAAGGTGGCAGCCATTGAATATGCAAGGCGGGGCGTTCGCATCAATGCCGTTGGTCCCGGCTGGATCGACACCCCGTTTTTATCGCAGCATTCGCAAGATCCGGTCATGAGGCGCGTTCTGGCGAATCAGCCGATCGGTAGGCTGGGGAAGCCGGAAGAGGTAGCCGCTCTGGTGTGCTTTCTCCTGTCCGATCAGGCCAGCTTTATCACTGGAAGCTACTATGCGGCGGACGGCGCTTACACCGCGCACTAGAACCAATCCGTAGGAGCGTGGCATGCGCTCCTGCCGGTGAATGTCGATTGGTCCTGGGCCAAGTCCTGACCTAGATTGCCGGGTTCCCGAAATTGGACTAGCTTTGACCAAACGATAAAATTCGGGACGGGATCAACCCGGAGCCGAACCAACCGGAGGTGGTCGAACATGCCCAAAAATCTTGTCGTTACAGCGTTTCCCGATTTGTCGCGCAGACAGGTCCTGAGGGCCGCCGGCGCCGGCATGGCGCTCGCCGCGTTCGGACTTCCAACACGGCTGTTCGCTCAAAGCCCGCTGAAGGTCGCGGCGATATACACCGTGCCGGTCGAACAACAATGGGTTAGCCGCATCCACAAGGCCGCCAACACGGCCAAGGACCGCGGCGACATCGAATATGTCTACTCGGAAAACACCTCCAACAACGATTACGAGCGCGTCATGCGCGAATACTGCGAAGCCGGCAACAAGCTCATCATCGGAGAGGTGTTCGGCGTCGAGGAGGCGGCCCGCACGGTGGCCAAGGACTATCCCGACGTGGCTTTCCTCATGGGTTCGAGTTTCAAGCCCGACGATGCCGTGCCGAATTTCTCGGTCTTCGACAATTACATCCAGGACGCCTCCTATCTGACCGGCATCATCGCCGGCGCGATGACCAAAAACGCCAATATCGGCATGGTCGGCGGCTATCCGATCCCCGAGGTCAACAGGCTGATGCATGCCTTCATGGCGGGGGCGAAGGAGAGCAATCCGACGGCCAAGTTCCAGGTGGCTTTCATCGGCTCGTGGTTCGATCCGCCCAAGGCCAAGGAAACCGCGTTTGCCCAGATCGACGGCGGCGCCGACCTGCTCTACGCCGAGCGCTTCGGCGTCTCGGACGCCGCCAAGGAGCGCGGCGTGCTGGCCATCGGCAATGTCATCGACACGCAGGCCGACTACCCCGATACCGTGGTGGCGTCGGCGCTGTGGCACTTCGAGCCGACGCTCGACAAGGCCATCGCCGAGGTCAAGGCCGGCTCCTTCAAGGCGGCCGACTACGGCGTCTATTCCTTTATGAAGGAAGGCGGCTGCTCGCTGGCTCCGCTCGGAACCTTCGAGGGCAAGGTTCCGGCTGAAATCATGGCCAAGGTCGCCGAGAAGGAAGCCGCCATCAAGGACGGGTCTTTTACGGTCGAGATCAACGACGAAGAGCCGAAATCGAGCTGACGCAGCGCTCTTCCTCGCCCCTTGTGGGCGAGGTCGGATTGCCTGATTTGTCTTCACAAATCGGTTGGCAATCCGGGTGAGGGGTGACTACGCCCAGTTGGAACACTCTCATCCGACCTCGGCCCCATCTTCTCCACAAGGGGAGAAGATGGGCGCTCCGCCGTCTGACCCAGCGCCTGGACGAAGATGCCACTTCAAACCAATATGAATCTCTCTCCAGTCCTCCGTCTCACCGGCGTGACAAAACGCTTCGGCCCGCTTCTCGCCAACGATGCTATCACCTTCAACCTATATGAGGGCGAGGTCATCGCCCTGCTGGGCGAGAACGGCGCCGGCAAGACGACGCTGATGAACATCCTGTTCGGCCACTATGTCGCAGATTCGGGCGCGGTCGAGTTTTTGGGCAAAACCCTTCCCCCCGGCGACCCGCGCGCAGCCCTTGCCGCCGGCATCGGCATGGTCCACCAGCATTTTACGCTGGCCGACAACATGACGGTTTTGGAAAACATCGCGCTCGGCACGCAGAGCTTTTGGCGGCCGCGCTTCGACCGCGCCGCCGCGCGCGAACGCATCAAAAAACTGTCGGCCGATTTCGGGCTTGCCGTTGCTCCCGATGCGCCGATCTCGTCGCTGTCGGTCGGCGAAAAGCAGCGCGTCGAAATCCTCAAAGCGCTCTACCGCGACGCGAAAATCCTTATCCTCGACGAACCCACGGCGGTGCTGACGCCGGCCGAAACCGACGCGCTTTTTGCCACGCTGAAACTGCTGGTCGGGCAGGGACTGTCGATCATCTTCATCTCGCACAAGTTGCATGAGGTCATGGCGGTCAGCGACCGGGTTCTGGTGCTGCGACAGGGGAGGCTGGCCGGGCAACGCCAGACCGGCGAAACCTCGCGCCGCGAACTCGCGGAACTCATGGTCGGCCAGGAGGTCGCCCCGCCGTCGGTGGGCCCGGTGCTTCGGGGAGCGCCGCGTCTCAGCCTGAAGGCTGTCTCGACCGCGGGCGGCGGGGCCGGCACG
>JBGTLX010000467.1:0-3255 GCA_041743855.1 Rhizobiaceae bacterium
CCGACAAGCAATTGCTTGTCGGCGCGATCGACGTGGCGTCCAACGCCATCGAGACGCCTGAGCAGGTAACCGCCACCATAGAGGCGGCGCTGCAATATGCGGATGCGGAACGCATCTATCCCTGCACCAATTGCGGCATGGCGCCGCTGTCGCGCGCCGTGGCGTCGCGCAAGCTGCGGGCGCTCGGCGAAGGCTCCGCGCTGGCGCGAAAGCGGTTCGCCTGAGTTTCTTGGCCATGACCGCCGCAATGCCCATGATCTATGTCGACGCCGACGCCTGCCCGGTAAAGGACGAGGTGGTGAAGGTGGCGGAGCGGCTGAGGCTGGTGGTTACCTTCGTCTCCAATGGCGGCCTGCGGCCGTCGCGCGACCCGATGATCCGCAATGTGGTGGTGTCGAAGGGCGCCGACGCCGCGGACGACTGGATCGTCGAGAACGCCGAGGCCAACGACATCGTCATCACGGCGGATATTCCGCTGGCCGCCCGCACGGTGGCGCTCGGCGCGCATGTTCTCGGCATGACTGGAAAACCGTTCACGCGGGCGACGATCGGCATGGCGGTGGCCATGCGGGACCTGAAGCAGCATCTGCGCGAGACCGGCGAGAGCAAGGGTTTCAATGCCGGATTCACGCGCGAAGACCGGTCGCGGTTTCTCGGCGCGCTGGACCAGGTTGCAAGGCGAGCGATGAAGGCGGCGGCAGGCTCGGTTGAACCCCCGCCTTCGACGTGATATCATCGTGATATCATAGGGAAATCGATCATGGCCAGCATGGTGATCCGAAATATTCCAGACGATATTTTAATGCGCCTAAAAGAACAGGCCAAGGCAGAAGGCAAGTCGGCCGAACAGCTTGGCCGAGAGGCGCTGGCGGATAAGGCGAGGCCTTCCCGGGAACAGATCATAAAGGAAAGCGACGCTATCCGCTCCTTGTCAAAACCCATCGACCTGGAAACGACTCTGCGCATCATGCGAGAAGCGCGCGACGAGCGAGACGCAAGGCCCTTCGATTCAGACCGTGAAGATGATCGTTGACGCCAATATTGCAACCTACTGGTTTGCGGAAACGCCGCTGAGCGCCGGCTCGAAACCGCTCCTCAGCCGCACCGATTTGATTGCGCCAAATCTGGTCCGGCTGGAAATGGCAAATGCGCTCCTGAAGTTTCTTCGCGCCGGCGAGATCAGTAACGAGCAGATCGTCAGAGCCATGAGCCAGATTGAAAGGACGATCTCGGAATTCGTCGATGACTCCGTCCTGTTGCCCCGCGCAATCGAAATTTCGATCGCGGCTAACCACAAAATCTACGACTGCCTCTACCTCGCGCTCGCGATCGAACGCCGGGAACCACTCGGCACCGCCGACAGGCGGATGGCCGTGCTCGCCAAGTCGCTCAACATCGAAACCCACCTCATCGAGCCTGCTTTATGAAAACCGTCTCCACCGCACTGTCCCATGGCGGCGTGCAGGGCGTCTACTCGCATGCCTCGGAAAGCTGCGCCTGCGACATGACCTTCGCTGTGTTCGTGCCGCCAAAGGCAAAGGAACGGCCCTGCCCGGTCGTCTGGTATCTGTCCGGCCTGACCTGCACGCATCAAAACGTCATGGACAAGGGCGAATACCGCCGCCTCGCCGCCGAACTCGGATTGATCATCGTCTGTCCAGACACCAGCCCGCGCGGGCCGGATGTGCCGGATGAAAAGGACAATTGGCAGTTCGGCTGCGGCGCGGGGTTTTATCTGGACGCCACGCAGGCGCCGTTTGCTAAGAACTACCGCATGTATTCCTATCTCACCGAGGAATTGCCGGCTTTGATCGCCGGGAACTTTCCGGCCGACATGGCGCGCCAGGGCATTTTTGGTCATTCGATGGGCGGGCACGGCGCACTGACCATCGCGCTGAAAAACCCGAAACGCTTCGCAAGCTGCTCGGCCCTCGCCCCGATCGTCAATCCGATGACCGCCGGCTGGTCGAAGCCGGCGCTGGAGAAATATCTCGGCGGCGATGAAGCTGCGTGGCGCCGGTATGACGCATGTGCTTTGATCGAGGACGGAAGTCGCTTTCCCGAGTTTTTCGTCGATCAGGGAACCGCCGACAGCTTTCTGGATGACGGGTTGCGGCCGTGGCTGCTGGCCGAGGCCTGCGAGAAGGCGGGCATTCCGCTGACTTTGCGCATGCAGGACGGCTACGACCACTCTTATTTCTTCATCTCGACCTTCATGGACGATCATCTGCGCTGGCACGCCAAAAGACTGGCCGCGTAACGGCATCCTCCCGGAAATGTCACCGCCGAGCCGAAACCTGTCATTAGCGGGGGGCGCTGATTTGCTATAACAAGGCGTCGGCTGGAGCTGAATCGGCTCGCCACGGGAAGGATCGCTGGAATGGCAAACGTGCCGAAAGACTCGATGCGAACCGACCTGGGGCATACGTCTGCGGTGTTCGAGACCCTCGTCTATCGCCAATCGGCATGGACCCGCCTTACCCACTGGATATGGGCGATCGCGCTGTTCTTCCTGCTTCTGACCGGCTTGCAGATCTTCAATGCTCATCCGACGCTCTATATCGGCGACCAGTCCGGCTTTGGCTTCGACAATGAAGTGCTCGCCATGGCTGCTCCTGATGAACGAAATAGTCGGTGAGCGCCTCCACGAAAAACTCCGACCACCCGGCGCATTTTTCCGCGGACGAGTCTTCGATCCGAAAGAGGGCTTCGGCCTCTTCACGCGTGACGCTGCCGTCGCCGAATGTCTCCCGGCGCAGCATGATCACGTCCTGCGGCGAGATACGGGTCGTCGATGCGAGCGCCGCAGTCGCCATCGACAAGGTCATTCCGGCCATCCCCGAACCCTGCTTTCCAGTGCCGGCGCCCACTTGCCGACGAATTGACCCGACGGTAGCAGGACACATTTGAGAAAAAGCAAAGGGGCGTGGTTTACCGAAGCCTTCGTATGAGGCCCATGTCGCATGGGCGTGACAAAGCGGCGGGGTTGGGATAGTTTCGATTCGTCGAGGGCTCCTTCGGGGGCTCTACCTGTTTGCGGGAGAGTGCAGCGAAAGCTGCCGCCGAAGGGGAAATCGCCCGAAATCTCTCAGGCAAATGAACCGTGGACGGGAGAGACACTCTGGAAAGTCGGGGCTTGCCCCGCGCCGAAGGTGTAAGCGCAGCCGACAGAGTTTCGGTTGCGCAAGTCTCTCAGGCTTCAGACAGAGGGGCACGGAATGGCCGCCAGTTCGCGGCCGGATACGTGCGTCTCTG
>JBGTLX010000468.1:0-3167 GCA_041743855.1 Rhizobiaceae bacterium
GTCGCCAGCCGGTCGCTTGCCTATATCGGCGTGACGGCTTTCGAAGCCGTGGCGACGGGTTCGGACGACCTCAAATCACTGGCGGGGCAGTTGAACGGATTGCAGCCGCCGCCGCAGCGGATAGCGGGCGCGGCCTATGACGAAGCGATGGTCGTCCATGCGGCCTTGGCGTCGGGCGTGCGAAATCTGTTTGCCAACACCGGCCCGACCGGCCAGCGCGTCATTGCCAGGCTCGAAGCGAAATTGCGCGCCGAAATCTCGAAGGGGACATCCGCCGATGTGGCGGCCCGCAGCGAAGCGCATGGCCAGGCGGTCGCCGCGCATATCCTGAAGTGGTCGCAGAGCGATGGCGGCGCGGTCGTCGAGAATATGGGCTTTCCGCTCGAATACGCGCTGACGGCTGGCCCGGCCCATTGGGTCCCGACCAGCCTTATCGCGCAGCAGCAGACGCCGCTTCTGCCCAACTGGGGCAAGAACCGCACCTTCGCCATGCCCAACGGTGCTGCCTGCCCCTTGCCCGCCCCGGTTGACTACAACGAAGACAAATCGTCCGGGTTCTACAGAGAGGCCTTCGAAGTTTTTGAGGTCAAACAGGCCCTGACCCCGGAACAGATGGCGATTGCGCGGTTCTGGTCGGACGATCCAATGCTGTCGCCGACGCCTCCCGGCCACTGGGTTTCGATCGGCCTGCAGATCATGCGGCACGACAATCTCGACCTCGAGAAGAGCGTCGAGACGCTGGCGCTGCTCGGCGTCACGCTCGCCGATGCGTTCGTCGGCTGCTGGAACGCCAAGTTCGAATTCGATCTGGTGCGGCCGGTGACCTACATCCGACGCGTCATCGATCCGAAATGGGAGGCGCTTTTGAACACGCCGCCTTTCCCCGAATATCCGAGCGGCCACAGCACGCAGTCCGGCGCCGCGGCGCAAGTGCTGACCAAGCTGTTCGGCGAGAACTTTGCCTTCGAGGACGCCACGCGCCAGGGCGATGGCTTGAAGCCGCGCGCCTTCCCCAGTTTCTGGGCGGCGGCCGAGGAAGCGGGCATTTCGAGGCTGTATGGCGGCATCCATTTTCGTGCCGCGATCGACCGGGGTCTTGAACAAGGGCGCTGCGTCGGCGCGTTCGCAAACGCTTTGCAGACACGGCTATGAACATGCGTCCGTTGCTGCGGTTTGCCCTGACCGCGCTGGCCATCGCCGGTTCCGTACCGCCTAGCACCGCGCAGGATGTCATCGCCATTCCCAGTTTCGTCGAGGAGACGGCGAGTTCGGGGGTCGCCAGCATCTATGCCGGCGATTGGGAATTCATGGTCGGCGGCGGGGTCGCCACGTTCGACTGCAACGACGACGGCTATCCCGACATGCTGCTCGCCGGTGGCGCGTCGCCGGCCAAATTCTACCGCAACACCAGCACGCGGGGCGGCGAACTGCGGTTCAAGGCCGAAATCAGCGGCCTCGAACTGGACAGTATGACGGGAGCCTATCCGCTCGATGTCGACGGCGACGGCATCACCGATGTGGCAGCGCTGCGCGTCGGCGAGAATGTGGTGATGCGCGGGCAGGGCAATTGCCTGTTCAAGCGCGCCAACGAGGCGTGGGCCTTCGATGGCGGCGACGCGTGGTCCACAGCCCTTGCCGCAACCTGGGAAGGCGGCGCGGAGTGGCCGACCATCGCGGTCGGCAATTATATCGACCGGGCCGAGGACATGTCGCCGTGGGGGTCGTGCACCGACAACTGGCTGCACCGGTCGGACCAGGCCGACGGCAAAGCCCAGCGCCGGTTCGCCTCGCCCTTGCCGCTCAAGCCCAGCTTCTGCGCGCTTTCGATGCTGTTCACCGACTGGAACAGGTCCGGCATGCCATCCTTGCGCGTCTCCAACGACCGTGAATATTACGAAGGCGGCCAGGAGCAACTCTGGCGCATCGAAACGGGCAAGGCCCCCGCTGCCTACACCGAGGCGGAAGGCTGGAAGCCGCTCCGTATCTGGGGCATGGGCATCGCCGACTACGATCTCAACGCCGATGGCTACCCCGATTATTTTCTGACCAGCATGGCCGACAACAAGCTGCAAACGCTGTCGGCTGCTCCCGCCGATGGCCAGGCGCGGCCGACATTCAGCGACGTGGCCTTTGCCAAGGGCGTCACCGCGCACCGCCCCTATATGGGCGACGACCTGCGCCCCTCGACGGCGTGGCATGCGCAGTTTGAAGACGTCAACAATGACTGTCTGGTGGATTTGTTCATCGCCAAGGGCAATGTGGCGGAGATGCCGGATTTTGCGATGAGCGACCCCAACAATCTGTTGCTGCAAAACAGGGACGGAAAGTTCAAGGAAGCCGGCGAGGCGGCCGGACTGGCGAGCCCTGCCATTTCACGGGGAGCGGCCGTGGTGGACTTCAATCTCGATGGCTTGCTCGACCTCGTCGTCGTCAACCGTTTCGAAAACGCAAGACTGTGGCGCAATGCGAGCCCGGACGCCGACCGCTGGACGCAGGTGAAGCTGCGGCAGTCCGGCCCGAACCGCGACGCGGTCGGTTCATGGCTCGAGGTTCGGTCGGGATCGACGGTGATGCGCCGCGAGATCACGGTCGGCGGTGGACATGCCAGCGGCCGCAGCGGCTGGCAGCACTTTGGGCTGGGCGACGCCGCTCAGGCCGAAATCCGTGTTATCTGGCCGGACGGCGACGCCGACGAATGGCAGCCTGTCGCGAGCAACAGTTTCTACATAATCGAGCGCGGCAAGGTGGCGAGATTGTGGGAGCCCAAGTGACTTAGTCCAGGTCACTCAGCCACAGCCTGACGCAAAGCGGCCGGCAAAAGCCTCACGCGACTTTCCGCCCTGCCTGATGCGAACCGGCTCCCGGAGCAAAAACGTCATGGTCGACGAAAGTCAACGCGCGCATGGCGCAGCCGGCCCGGATGAGCGGCAGTTCGTCAGGCTCGATCGCGAATGAAATCGCGCCTGAATGATGCCCGCCGGCGGTCTTCTCGATGGCCTGGCGAATATGCGGCTCCATGATGTCGAAAGCAGAAGCGCCGCTGCCAACAAAGGCGACCGGTGCCGGGTCGATCAGCGCAAACAGGCTGCCTAGGCCAAAGCCAATCGCTTCGCCGGCGATGGTGAAGGCGCGGCGCTCCGGCCCATCGCCCGCCCTCGCCAACGCGG
>JBGTLX010000469.1:0-4738 GCA_041743855.1 Rhizobiaceae bacterium
GTCGGCACCAAGGGGGGGAAGCCTGCCGTCTTCCTGCATGGTGGACCGGGCGGCGGCTCGTCGCCCAAGCAGAGGCGGGTATTCGACCCAAAACTTTACGACGTGATCCTGTTCGACCAGCGCGGCTGCGGAAAATCCACGCCATATGCCAGCCTGGACGCCAATACGACCTGGCATCTGGTCGCCGACATCGAAAGACTGCGCGAGATGGCCGGCTTCGAGAAATGGCTGGTGTTCGGCGGTTCTTGGGGTTCGACCCTGGCGCTCGCCTATGCCGAAAAGCATCCGGCGCGGGTCTCGGAACTCGTGGTGCGTGGCATCTATACGGTCACCAAGCCGGAACTCGACTGGTATTATCAGTTCGGCGTATCGGAGATGTTTCCAGACAAATGGGAGCGTTTCGTTGCGCCGATCCCGGAGTCCGAGCGCGGCGACATGATGGCGGCCTATCGCAAGCGGCTCGTCGGCGACGACCGGCAGACGCAGATCGAGGCGGCGCGAGCGTGGAGCCTGTGGGAAGGCGAGACGATCACGCTGCTGCCCGAGCCGGAAACGAGCGGAAAATTCGGCGAGGACGATTTCGCCATCGCATTTGCTCGCATAGAGAACCACTATTTCGTCCATGGCGGCTGGCTGGAGGAAAACCAACTGATCCGCGACGCCCACAGGCTAAAGGACGTTCCCGGCGTGATCGTGCACGGCCGCTATGACATGCCGTGTCCGGCGCGCTTCGCCTGGGCGCTGCACAAGGCCTGGCCGGAGGCCGATTTTCACCTGATCGAGGGAGCGGGCCACGCGTTTTCGGAGCCGGGGATACTCGACCAGTTGATCCGGGCGACGGACCGTTTTGCGGGGAAGGCGGCGTGATGGTTAACACTATGACAAAGACCCGCCTCTACCTCTTCGACACGACTTTGCGCGACGGCCAGCAGACCCCCGGCGTCGATTTCTCGGTCGAGGACAAGATGGCAATTGCAAAACTGCTCGACGAATTCGGCATGGATTATGTCGAGGGCGGCTATCCGGGCGCGAACCCGACAGACACCGCGTTTTTTGCGAGCAAGCGCACGAAACAAGCCAAATTTGTTGCCTTCGGCATGACCAAACGGCCGGGAATGTCGGCTTCCAACGATCCCGGTGTGGCGGCGCTCGTGCAGTCCACATCGGACGCGATCTGTTACGTCGCCAAGAGCTGGGATTATCATGTCCGCGTGGCGCTGGGCTGCACCAACGAGGAAAATCTCGACTCGATCCGCTTATCCGTCGAAGCGGCGATCGGCTCGGGCAAGGAAGCGCTTGTCGATTGCGAGCATTTCTTCGACGGTTTCAAAGCCAATCCCGATTATGCGCTGGCATGCGCGAAAACGGCTTTCGATGCAGGCGCGCGCTGGGTGGTGCTGTGCGACACCAATGGCGGCGCGCAGCCATCGGAAGTTCGGGAGATCGTCGGTCAGGTCATCGCGTCGGGCATTCCAGGAAAGAATCTCGGCATCCACGCGCATGACGATACCGGTCAGGCGGTGGCCAATTCTCTGGCTGCGGTCGAGGCCGGCGTAAGGCAGATCCAGGGCACGCTGAACGGTCTCGGCGAACGCTGCGGCAACGCCAATCTGATCTCGATCATCCCGACGCTGATGCTGAAGCCGGCCTTTGCGCAAAAATTCGAGACCGGCATTTCGGCCGAAAATCTTGCTGGAATATCGCGCCTGTCCCGCGCGTTCGACGAATTGCTGAACCGCGCGCCGGAAGCGCAGGCACCCTATGTCGGCCAGTCGGCCTTCGCCACCAAGGCCGGCATCCATGCTTCCGCGCTGGCCAAGGAGCCGGCCACCTACGAGCACGTACCCCCGGAAGCCGTCGGCAACCGTCGCCGGGTGATGGTTTCCGACCAGGGCGGCAAGGCCAATTTTATCGCCGAGTTGAAGCGGCGCGGCATCGATGTGCCGAAGGACGATCATCGCCTCGACGCGCTGATTTTGGCCGTCAAGGAGCGCGAGGCGCAGGGCTATGCCTATGAGGGCGCGGATGCGAGTTTCGAACTTCTGGCGCGCAAGATCCTGCACACCGTGCCGGAGTTTTTTCGCGTGACCTCGTTCCGCTGCATCGTCGAGCGGCGCTTCGACGCGATCGGGCGGATCAAGACGGTGTCCGAGGCGATCGTGAAGGTGGAGGTCGACGGCGAGGAGAAGATGTCGGTCGCCGAAGGCCACGGCCCGATCAACGCGCTGGACATCGCCTTGCGCAAGGATCTAGGCAAATTCCAGCACGAGATCGGCGATCTCGAACTGGTCGACTACAAGGTGCGCATCCTCAATGGCGGCACGGAAGCCGTCACCCGCGTGCTGATCGAATCGCGCGATCTGACCGGCGCGCGCTGGTGGACGGTCGGCGTCTCCGACAACATCATCGACGCCTCGTTTCAGGCGCTGATGGATTCGATCGTCTACAAGCTGATGAAGAACCGCGAAATGGCCGGCTTGGTCGCAGCGGAGTAGATTCCCCTGATGGCGGCCTGCAAACGGCGGCTTTCTGCGCTTCCGGTGCTCATGTACCCAAACGTACACTCAGCTCCGGGTCTCGAACCCGCCATTTTCGACTCGCCCTGAGGTGAATCTCAAACCGCCAGCCTACGCGTTGATCCATCAGCCAAAACACATGAACCATCAGAAGTTTGAAATGGCGCCCGGCCGACAGGCGGAGCATAGCAGGCCCCATGACCGACCACTCCATACCGCAGGCCGACAATCCGGCCCGGCGCGGCTTTCTATTTGCCCTGTCGGCCTATCTGCTGTGGGGATTCCTGCCGTTCTTCATGAAGGCGGTGGCGCATATTCCGGCAGCCGAAGTAGTGGCGCACCGCATTGTCTGGTCGGTGCCGATCGCCGGCGTGGTGCTGCTGCTGCAGGGCCGCACCGCCGACATCAAGGCGGCGTTGCGCTCGCCGCGCACCATGCTCATGGCGGGGGTCACCGCCGCCATCATCACGATCAATTGGGGCATCTACGTCTGGGCGATCGCGGTGGACCGCGCCGTCGAGACCGCGCTCGGCTATTACATCAACCCGCTGGTCAGCATCGCCATGGCGGGGGCGCTCCTTGGCGAAAAGCTCAATCCGCTTCAATTTGTGGCGGTGGGCTTGGCCGTGGTCGCGGTTGCGGTGCTGACGCTCGACGCCGGCGGGCTGCCCTGGGTGTCGCTGGCGCTGGCGATTTCGTTCGCGACCTACGCGTTTCTGCGCAAAACCCTGCCGATCGGCCCAAGCCAGGGTTTTTTCCTCGAAGTCCTGATCCTTAGCATCCCCGCCTTGGGCTACATCGCTTGGCTCCAGGCCAACGGGCAGGGGCATTTCCTTCTCTCGCAGCCGGGCGATATCGCGCTGCTGCTTGCCTGCGGGCCGGTGACCGCGGCTCCACTGATGCTCTACGCCTTCGGGGCGAAGTTGCTCCGATTCTCGACAATCGGCATTATGCAGTACATCGCGCCGACGATGATTTTCGCAATCGCGATATTCATCTTCCGCGAGCCCTTTAGTGGCACAAGGGCGATTGCGTTCGTGCTCATCTGGACGGCGTTGGCGCTTTATTCCTGGTCGATGTTCTCGAATCGGGCCTCGATAAAGTGAAGTCGAGCCGGCCAATTCAAGATGAAATCGTCCTCACCTTGCGGTAATGTCGTTGCGGGCCTAAAGCTGAGGAGAGATTTCATGCAAACCCGTTTGGCTTCTTATGCCGTGACGATTCTCGTTGGAACGTCGCTTTTTTCAGTGCCGGCATTCGCGGCCGGCGACGGCGGCGGCCGCGATACCGTCAAGTGCAAGACAGGCGAAGTCTACGACAAGGTGCAGAAGAAATGCGTTCCGGCCGAGCAGGGCAAGCTAGACGACGACAGCATCTATGAGACCGGGCGCGACCTTGCGATGAAAGGGCGTTATGACGAGGCGATCAACATTCTGACGCTCGCCGCCGACAAGACCGACCCGCGTATCCTGAACTATCTCGGCTATTCGCACCGCAAATCTGGGCGCGTGCTTGTCGGGCTCGGCTACTACCAGGAAGCGCTTCGCAACGACCCGGATTACACGCTCGTGCGTGAATATATGGGTGAAGCCCACCTCCAGCTCGGCGACGTGGCTGCGGCGCGCGAACAACTGGGCGAGATCGAAAAGCGGCGCGGCAAGGACTGCGCGGAATACGCCGAGCTTTCAGCGCAGATCGAAGCCTATGTGAAAGGCTGATATTCGGAATATCTCCCGTAAGGCCGGATGAGGCGGCGCACCTGGCCGGTGCGAATCTTATCGTACTTTGCTTTTTGAGGTGAAAATCCCGCAGGGATTGCTATATTCGTCGGCATTGAGGTGAAGCGGTTCCGTCAGCCACGGCTTCGGACCGTTTTTTGTTTTTGTGCTCCGCGCTCCCGCGCAGGATTAAATCTCGGGAAGCATCTCGGAAGGAAAGGTTTGACTGCCATGAACATGGTCCCGATGACGGCCGGGGGGTTTGAAGCGCTGAAGGAAGAACTGCGCTGGCGCCAGCAGGAGGAGCGGCCGCGCATTATCGAGGCGATTTCGGAAGCGCGCTCGCACGGAGACCTGTCCGAGAATGCCGAGTACCATGCCGCCAAGGAAGCCCAGAGCCTCAACGAAGGCCGCGTGCACGAACTGGAAGATTTCATCGCGCGCGCCGAAGTCATCGACGTGTCCAAGCTTTCCGGCGACAAGGTCAAGTTCGGCGCCACAGTG
>JBGTLX010000470.1:0-7265 GCA_041743855.1 Rhizobiaceae bacterium
GAACGGCGCGTTCTGGCGCGCGAGCTGGTCGACCATGGAGACAAGAAGACTGCCTACAGCATCGCCGCCGCGCACTCGGCCGAAAGCCCGGTCAACGCAGCCGATGCCGAGTTTCATGCCGGCTGGTATGCGCTGCGCGGCCTGAACGATCCCAGCGCCGGGGCAAGGCATTTCGCCCGCATCGCCGAGATCGCGGAAGGCCCGCTCTCGCTGTCGCGCGCCTACTACTGGCTTGGGCGCGCCGCCGAGGCCGGCGGTCCGGGCAATTCCAAGGCCAATTTCGAGAAAGCCGCGGCTTACGGCACGACCTTCTACGGCCAGCTTGCCGCGGAGCGCATCGGCGGCGACGCTCTCGAACTGACCCGGCCGGGGGCGAACGCTCTCGACCGGCATCACTTCTCCCGTCGAGCGCCGGTCAAGGCGATCAACAGGCTCCAGCAGGCGGGCTATCCCACGCTTGCCGAAACGCTCTATCGCGGCCTCGCCGGCGAACTGACCAACCCGGGCGAACTCGCGCTGCTGGCGGCCATGGCCGAACAGCGCGGCAATCACTTCCTCGCGCTCAGGATCGGCAAGATCGCAGCTTCGCGCGGCATCGATATCGGCGCGCTGTCGCATCCGATCGGCGTAATCCCCCCGTCCGCCAACATTTCGGGCGCCGGCGAGGCTCTGGCCTATGCCATCGCGCGCCAGGAAAGCGAGTTCAATGTCGGGGCCGTGTCAGGCGCGGGCGCGCGCGGCCTGCTGCAGCTTCTGCCGGGCACCGCCCAGGAGGTCGCCAGAAAGGCCGGCATGACCTATTCCAGGGCGCGCCTCACCACCGACGCGGGCTACAACGCCGCGCTGGGCGCGGCCTTTCTCGGCGAGCAGCTCGGCCGCTTTGACGGCTCCTATGTGCTGACCTTCATCGGCTACAATGCCGGTCCCGGCAGAGCCCGGCAATGGATCGAACGCTACGGCGATCCGCGCGGCAAGGACATCGACACCGTCGTCGACTGGATCGAGCGCATCCCGTTCACCGAGACGCGCGGCTATGTCCAGCGGGTCATGGAAAATTATCAGGTCTACAAGATGCGCCTGTCGGGCGAGTTGGACATCGAAGGCGATCTGGTCAACGGGCGGTAGCGGCCTTGCCCGCGGCGGTCTTGCCCGCGCCGGAAAACCGCCGCGCGTTGACCTGACCGCTGCCCGTCTGTAGCAGGGTCAAGCTGGCGCAAATCCGAGGACAGCGACATCATGGCCACCCAAAAGGACGTCTTCCGCGACGCCTTTTACACATCCTCCGACGGCCTCGCGCTGCATGCCCGGGTCTATGGCGAAGACAATCGCGGGCCCATGCCGGTGGTCTGCCTGCCCGGCCTTACCCGCAACGCCCGCGATTTCCACGAGCTCGCAATTTTCCTGTCGCGGGGCGCGGACACCAGGCGCAGGGTCGTGGCGTTCGACTATCGCGGACGCGGCGGATCGGCCTACGACCCCGACCCGAATAACTACACCGTACCGGTCGAAACCGCCGACATCCTCGCCGGAATCGTGGCGCTCGGCGTCGAGCACGGATACTTCATCGTCACGTCGCGCGGCGGGCTGATCCTTCACGCGCTCGCCTCGATCCGACCGGGCGCGCTCAAAGCGGTCGTGCTCAACGACATCGGCCCGGTGGTCGACGGCGAAGGCCTCGCCCACATCCGCGCCTATCTGTCCCACGCGCCGAAGCCGAAAAACGTTGCCGACGCCATCGCCATCCAGCGCGCCGTGCACGGCCCGGCTTTTTCGGCGCTGAAAGACGCCGACTGGGAGCGTTTCGTTTCGGCGATCTACCGCGAGGATCGCGGCAAGCCGGCGCCGGATTTCGATCCCAAGCTGCTGAACCAGATTCGCGATTTCGACGCCGACACGCCGATCCCGGATCTGTGGCCGCAATTCCTCGGCCTCTCCCATGCGCCGATGCTGGCCATTCGGGGCGCCAATTCCAAGCTGCTGTCAGCCGCCACGCTCGCCGAAATGGCCAGGCGGCATCCCGATTGCGAGACCCTGACGGTCGAGGGCCAGGGCCATGCGCCGCTGCTCGAAACGGCTGGGCTGCCGCAGACCATCGCCGCATTTTTCGAGCGCGCCGATGCGAAGCGCGCCGCCTGAAGCAGGGCCTCGGCGATCGGCAGCCCGGCGTTCAGCTCTGGGATAGCTCATTCAGACGGTGCATGCGCTCGACAGGTTCCCTTCGGCGTCGACGTCGACATGGATGAAGTCGTCGAAGTTCGGCGGCTCGTTTTCGAGCAGCGGATGCGCGTATTGTTGTTCCAGTGAGAAATGCCGCCGGCCGATGTCTTGAAATAGACCCATCGTCTTAGGGCGACGTTTACCGGCCGTGTGCCAAAGTGGCTCTCAAAACCCCAGAGAGAACCATTATGCCTGCAACCTCCACCTATAGCCTGACGGGAAACGCCTATGTCGATGGCGTCCTTGGCGGCTCGAAATGGGCCGTAACCAGCCTCACCTTCAGCTTTCCGACAAGCGCCTCTTTTTACGGGGCGGGCTATGGCGACGGCGAGCCCCTGAACAATTTCGCCGTTTTGAACGCAGCCCAGCAGGCGACAGCGCGCGCCGCGCTCGACGCGTATTCGTCCATCTCCAACCTGACATTCACCCAGGTCACCGAAAGCGCGGCAAAACATGCCGACCTGCGTTTTGCCATGTCGGACGCGCCAAGCACCGCCTGGGCCTATTTCCCGAGCACGGCGGCCGAGGGCGGCGACAACTGGTTCAACAAATCTTCCGGTTACTATTCCAGCCCGGTGAAGGGCAACTACGCTTATACGACCTTCCTGCACGAGATAGGGCACGCGCTCGGCCTCGAGCACGCGCATGAGGGCTATGTGATGCCGGTGGACCGTGACTCGATGGAATACACGGTCATGAGCTACCGTTCCTATACCGGAGCCTCGCTGAACGGCGGCTATACCAACGAGAGCTGGGGCTACGCGCAGTCGCTGATGATGTACGACATCGCGGCCATCCAGCAAATGTATGGCGCGGACTACACGACCAACAGCGGCGACACCACCTATTCCTGGAGCCCCTCCACCGGGCAGATGTCGATCAACGGCGCTGGCCAGGGCGCTCCCGGCGGCAACCGTATCCTCCTCACCGTCTGGGACGGGGGCGGAAGCGACACCTACGATTTCTCGAACTACACCACCGCGCTGAAGGTCGACCTGCGGCCCGGCGAATGGACGACCACCTCCGCCACGCAACTGGCGAAGCTCCATTACGACGGCTCCAAGGTGGCGGTGGGCAACATCGCCAACGCCCTCCTGCACAACGACGATCCTCGCTCGCTGGTCGAAAATGCGAAGGGCGGCGCGGGGAGCGATGTGATTACCGGCAACGCCGCCGCGAATACAATCTGGGGAAATTCCGGCAATGACAAGGTCCATGGCGGCGCCGGCAAAGACGTGATTTTTGGCGGAAGCGGGGCCGCCGATCCGTTCGACGCCGCCGACTGGCTATATGGCAACGAAGGCGATGACTTCGTCTACGGCAATGGCGGCGACGATGAGATCTATGGCGGCGCAGGCACGGACACCGTTTACGGCGGAGCCGGCAATGACGTGATTTTTGGCGGAAGCGGCGGCGCCGATCCGTTCGACGCCGCCGACAGGCTATATGGCAAGGCGGGCGATGACTTCATTTACGGCAATGGCGGCAATGATGAGATCCATGGCGGCGCAGGCACGGACACCATTTACGGCGGAGCCGGAAACGATCTGATTTCCGGCGGCGCTGGCGCCGACAGTCTGTTCGGCAAAGGGGGCTCCGACAGTTTCATCTTTGTGCGCGGCGAAATCCATGGCGACACGATTATGGACTTCCAGGGGAACGGCGATGGGGCTGGTGACGCCATCAGGTTTGAAGGTTTCGGCGCCGGGGGAACACTAACGCGGGTCGGCGCCACAAACCAGTGGTCGGTAACCGCGGGCGACGGGTCGACGGAGATCTTCAATTTTGCTGGCAACGCGACGCTTCATCAGCAAGACTGGCTGTTCGCGTAACCTCCTAAAGTTGGCGCGCGTTTCAAGGAGCCTAAGAGACGCGATGAAGAGTGAACAGCCGGTGCACTCAGTTGAACACTATCTTGGAACTCAAATCGATTTCGCTGCTCTAAAGCGTTCGCGCGTCGAAGGCCCGGAACGAATTTCATCGTTTGGACTTAAGCCCGATCTGGACGACCATATCGCCATGCTTCACGACGAATTTATCGGGCGTTCCCGGCTGGAATTTTACAACGTGATTCTGACGGTTCTGCTACGACGTGGCTACAATACTTCTTCAAATTTTCTATTGTTTAGAAGGCTCTGGAACGAGGAAGCAAATTTTCTTGTTGGAGAGTTGGACTCGCGATGGCTGATCTCGGCGTGCGACACGTTCACGGACCATTCCGAAGATAAGGAAGAAATCGCTTTCGCCTGCGCAGGCACGCTTTTCATGAATACGGTCAAACTCTATGAGACCGAACGACATGCGCTGGGCGCCACGTCGGCGCAACCCTACAAAGAATTCACCGGCAGGGTTTCACTGTTCGACGGCTTGACGGCGTTCATGATTGGCAACGGAGACATGATCAAAAATCTTGCGGAGAGACTTCGAAAGTCGGGCGGCGGTTGCCCTACAGCACTAATTGTACAGGAGCTTTTTAGGCGCGCTCAACAAAACGACACTGTTTATCGACGCTTCAGGGTCGCGCATAAAAATTTCGAGACAGCTTGGTAGAAGATGAGCAACTTCCTTCTTCGAAATCCTCATTGTGTGTTGATTCATATCCCTAAGACCGGCGGAACGTCGATCCGCAAAGGCGCTTGGAAGAAGGATTACGAGGGGCCGGTCTTCGGCCACATTCCGGAGGAGTGGAAAAAGCATTTCAAATTTGCTTTCGTACGCCACCCATTCGACCGGTTAGTATCTGCCTGGAAAATGTTTACCGAGGGGGCCGTGGGGGATGACGAATGGCAACTGCCGCTCGACGCCCGGCGCCTAACTATTGAGGAATTTGTCGATATTGTTCTTGACGACTCCATTGTCTTCGATGAGCGACGATCAAGCTTCGAAGAGCGGATTCGTCATCACACGATCCCGCAGACGCATCCGTTCAACTGCCTTCAGGAAGCAGACTTCGTGGGGCGCTACGAAAGCTTCAAAACGGATGTCGATAAGGTGATGAACATGCTTGGGCAGAAGAATGAAGTTCCCCACATGCATCGCACCGCACACGTTCAATGGAATTCCCACATTGATGATGTTCTTCATCGCTCGTTGCGAGACTTTTACCGGGACGACTTTTTATTCCTTGGATATGACTAATACCTCACGAGATGTTAAGCCGATACGATCTATCATTTATTGAATCTGGCTTCGGTATTCCAATAAGATTTACAAAACTAGCAACAATGTCACCGTATTTCCTAATTTCCCGATCATAGTCCAGAACAATAACATTCTCCCTTCCAAAACCTTTCTCGTACACTGATATCAATGCTTCGTAATCTAGAAGCCATGTACCCCTGCCGATGTACAAAGATGACTTCTGATCCTCGGAGGGTGAAAGTCCACCAAAATTTCTTATTTGCATTGCATAAGATTTTAGAAAGTCGTTTTTATTTCTTAGAAACAATATGATTTTTATATCATCCTTTGCTTTTTCAAAGAGGTTTTTTAACTCCGATACTTCGTCATCGTATCTCAAAAGGGACAGGCCCTCATTGGTAAATATTGTCACGCCTACATTTTTCTCTATAAAGGCCCCTATGTTGTTCCTAAGTTTTTCTTTATATTCTGAATCCACTACTAGGTCGGGAAAACGCAACCTGCCAAAGCTATCTCGGCCGGGGCGCATGGCCGCGAAATGCAGTTCAGTGTGATTGTTCGGGTTGGGTTGGCTTCCAGAATAAAAATCAAATCCAAATGCCCTGATGTAATCGCGATGATCACCAAGGAATTTCTGCAGTGACGTCGTGCCTGTTTTATGGGTTCCGATATGCAAATAGATCATCTTTCTATTCTCTGTCTCGTAGTGGGTTCGTGCGATAACAGCGTAACTCGGGGTAGAGGACTGATATCAAAGCTACCCGTCGCGACGAGATCCATCTCGGGAGCAACACGAAACATCACGGCGTCAACGATCCTGTGCATTACCAGTTGTGTCGAATCTGGTGAGCCGAAGACTCCGCAAGTTATGAAATAGAATGCCGGCAGGAGGCCGCAGTTGAATTCGAATTGAACATGCGCGGTTTGACCGGTGCGAACGTGCGGGGTTCTCAACGCTCGGGAGTGGATTGTCTGCGCCCCAGCTAGACCCATTCCTTTCACAGATCGAATTTTCATGCCAAAACCGAGCGCCCGCGCATCAACGCTGAAATCGACAAAATACTCGAACACGTAGCGTTTGCCCATCTGCAGCACGTTGACGTGTTCGCCAGAAAGCGTCAGGAGGCGAACGTCCCTGATCTTGGCGCCACGCTCCTCGAGATTGACGGTGGATTTTGGCAGAAGACTGGGATCGTAGTAGACCATTGGTACGTCAGGCCCAGTCTGAGAAATCGGAACCTCCGCTTCGACCGGGCTGCCATCGTCGTCGAGCGCAGGAATAGGAACTGCTCGGTCGGAAGCCACGAACTCCCCGCCCATCGCCAAAATCCTCGCCCTGATCTCGGCTGCGCTCTTCGGGCTCGCATTCACCAGCCGCTGGTACTGGCTCACAACCGTCTTCGGCCGGCCCTGCAGGATCAGTTCGCCGCCGTCGATGAGTATCGCCCGCGTGCACAGCTGCACGATCGTCTGCGCGCCATGGCTGACGAACAGGATCGTGCCGCCTCTGTCCTTGATGTCCTCGATGCGCGCAAAGCACTTGCGCTGGAAGGCTTCGTCGCCGACGGCCAGCGCCTCGTCGACGACGAGGATGTCGGGATCGACATTGATGGCCGTGGCGAAGGCCAGCCGCACATACATGCCAGACGAATAGGTTTTCACCGGCTGGTCGAGGAACTGTCCGATATCGGCGAAGCGCGCTATCTCGTCGAACCGCCACTCCATCTCCTTGCGCGGCACGCCGAGGATGGATGCGTTGAGGAAGACATTTTCGCGGCCGGTGAATTCCGGGTTGAAGCCCGCGCCAAGCTCCAGCAGCGCGGCGATGCGGCCCTTGACCTCGACCGAGCCGGCGGTCGGTCGCAGCGTGCCGCAGACGATCTGCAGCAGGGTCGATTTCCCCGAGC
>JBGTLX010000471.1:0-1680 GCA_041743855.1 Rhizobiaceae bacterium
CCTGTTCGGGGCGGAAATCCCGATATTGGGCGTCGCGGGCGACCAGCATGCCGCCACCATCGGGCAGGCCTGTTTCGAGCCCGGCATGATGAAATCCACCTACGGCACGGGCTGCTTCGCGGTTCTCAACACCGGCGCCGACATGGTGCGGTCGAAGAACCGGCTGCTGACCACCATCGCCTATCGTCTCGACGGCAAGACGACCTACGCGCTGGAAGGCTCGATCTTCATCGCCGGCGCGGCGGTGCAGTGGCTGCGCGACGGGCTGAAAATCATCGGCAAGGCCGAACACAGCGGCGAACTGGCGGCAAAAGCCGACGCCACCCAAAACGTCTATCTGGTTCCAGCCTTCGTCGGGCTCGGCGCGCCGCATTGGAACGCCGAGGCCAGAGGCGCGATTTTCGGGCTTACGCGTAATTCGGGACCGGCGGAATTTGCCCACGCGGCGCTGGAATCGGTCGCCTATCAGACCCGCGATCTGCTCGACGCGATGAAAAAGGACTGGAAGGGCGCCGCCGGCACGGTGCTGAGGGTCGATGGCGGCATGGTCGCCTCCGACTGGACGATGCAGCGGCTTGCCGACATTCTGGACGCGCCGGTCGATCGGCCAGAAATCCTCGAGACAACGGCGCTTGGGGCGGCCTGGCTTGCTGGATCGCGAGCCGGCGTATGGCCGAACGCCAAAAATTTCGCGAAAACCTGGCTGCTGGAACGGCGGTTCGAGCCGTCTATGGATGAGGCATCCCGCGCCGCGAAACTCAAGGGCTGGCGCGAGGCGGTGAGGAGGATTATCTCGACTTAAATACGACAAAACCCGCGCCGTTTCCGGGCGCGGGTTTCCTTTAAGTTACAGTCTCAATCAACTTTTAGCTGTACGGCGAGTAGCAAATCCGGCGTGGGCCGCCATAAGGTTGATAGCTATTGTCGTAGGCCCGATATGACCGCCAGCGATCATAGCACCAGCTTACATGCGAATTGCCACCGTAGTAAGTGCGGTTGTTGTTGGCGATGGCCCCGGTAATCAATGCGCCGGCAATGAAGGCCGCAGCCGGGAACCAGTAACCGTTGTGCTCGCGATAGCCGCGGCGATATGAACGATAGCCGCGATAGCCATTATAGCGCCCGTAATCTTCGCGGAACTCACGTCTGTCCTGACGAGCCTCGCGGCGGAACTCGCGACGATCCTGGCGGTTTTCTCTGCGCTGCATCCGGCGGGTATGCCGCGGCGTATGGTCAGCAAGCTTTATGTCCGTTTTCGCTTCAACAGCCTTCGGGATGAAAACCGGTGCGGCCGCGACGGGCATTATGCTGGAAATGGCGAAAGTCGCAGCCATTGCCGTGGCGCAAAATCCTGAAAGAAGTTTCTTCATCTCACGTCCTCACGTTTCGGTAGGGTGTTGTCCCTTGTGCGAGGCAAACGGTCGGTCTCGTCATTGGTTCCAGACAAAAAATCCATTACAAATTTGTAATGCGGCACGCCAGCACATCGGATCATCATAAAATTACTTTACGTTGGGGAACTTACACCTTTGAACGGTCGCGAGTGACCTGATCCCTGACTCTTTCCCGGCAGCGCACGCAGGTAATCAGTTGGTTCCATAAGGATTAAAATGCATTTCTGAACTTCCTGTTTTCCGGTTGACCGGTTGTGCCACTCTCCCTATGTTCCGCCGCAATTTC
>JBGTLX010000472.1:0-2336 GCA_041743855.1 Rhizobiaceae bacterium
AATCGATCGGTCGCAATTTCGCTCCGGCCAACAACCGCAGCCGGCGCGAGAACATCGTTGCCGGCATGGGCGCGATCCGCGACTACGAACTCGTCTTGGCCCGCGAAATGCTGACGATCTTGAAGGATTGCGGCGCGACGATCTACGGGGTTTCCGACGAGGCGCGCATCACCGAGCGCGTGCCGACCTTCTGCTTCAACATCGGCGCGCTTTCGCCCCAAAGGATTGTCGAGGAGATGGCCGGGATGGGGATCGGCATCCGCGACGGCCACATGTACGCGCCGCGCCTGATGAAGCGACTCGGCCTGAGCATGGATTCGGGCGCGGTCCGGGCCTCGCTCGTCCACTACAACACGATCGGGGAGGTGCGGCGGTTCGGCGAGGCGCTCCGCGCCATCATCGCCCGATTGTCGTAGCAGCGCGGACACGCAATTGCCGGTTTGCAATCCCGGCTTCCGCATATCACTGTGCCGATGGCGCGCGAGGCGGGGAGAGACGGATGATCCGGATGGAATTTTGCTTGGGTATGCACTGATGCGCGACGTTCTCGATCAACTCGAGACGCGCCGCGCCGAAGCCCGCCTCGGCGGCGGCAGGAAGCGCATCGACGCGCAGCACGCCAAGGGCAAGCTGACGGCGCGCGAACGCCTCGACGTGCTCCTCGATGAGGAGTCGTTCGAGGAATTCGACATGTATGTCACCCACCGCGCCACCGATTTCGGCATGGCCGCCCAGAAAATCCCCGGCGACGGCGTCGTCACCGGCTGGGGCACGATCAACGGCCGCCTGGTCTATGTCTTTTCCCAGGATTTCACCGTGCTCGGCGGCTCGCTGTCGGAAACGCATGCGCAAAAAATCTGCAAGATCATGGACATGGCCGTGCGCAACGGCGCGCCGGTGATCGGGCTGAACGACTCGGGCGGCGCGCGCATCCAGGAGGGCGTGGCATCGCTCGCCGGCTATGCCGACGTGTTCAAGCGCAATGTCGACGCCTCGGGCGTCATCCCGCAGATCTCGGTCATCATGGGTCCGTGCGCCGGCGGCGCGGTGTATTCGCCGGCCATGCCCGACTTCATCTTCATGGTGCGCGATTCATCCTACATGTTCGTCACTGGGCCGGATGTGGTGAAGACCGTCACCAACGAGATCGTGACGGCGGAAGAGCTTGGCGGCGCGCGCACGCACACCCAGAAGTCCTCGGTCGCCGACGGCGCCTTCGACAACGATGTCGAGACGCTGGAGGAGATCAGGCGGCTGTTCGATTTCCTGCCGCTCAACAACCGCGAGAAGCCGCCGGTCAGGCCCTTCCACGACGACCCGTCGCGGCTGGAAATGCGGCTCGACACGCTGATCCCCGACAGCGCCGCAAAACCCTACGACATGAAGGATCTGATCCTGGCGATTGCCGACGAAGGCGACTTCTTCGAGATCGCGCAGGCTTTTGCCAAGAACATCATCACCGGGTTCCTGCGCATCGAGGGCCAGACGGTCGGCGTCGTCGCCAACCAGCCGATGGTTCTGGCCGGCTGCCTCGATATCGATTCGTCGCGCAAGGCGGCGCGCTTCGTGCGCTTCTGCGACGCCTTTTCGATCCCGCTGCTGACGCTGGTCGACGTGCCCGGCTTCCTGCCCGGAACAGCCCAGGAATTCGGCGGCGTCATCAAGCATGGCGCAAAACTGCTCTTCGCCTACAGCCAGGCCACCGTGCCGATGGTCACGCTCATCACGCGCAAGGCCTATGGCGGGGCCTATGATGTGATGGCGTCGAAGCATATCGGCGCCGACATCAACTATGCCTGGCCGACCGCCGAGATTGCGGTGATGGGCGCGAAGGGCGCGACCGAAATTCTTTATCGGTCGGAGCTCGGCGACAAGGACAAGATCGCCCAGCGGACGAAGGACTATGAGGAGCGCTTCGCCAACCCGTTCGTCGCCGCCGAGCGCGGCTTCATCGACGAGGTGATCATGCCGCATTCCTCGCGCAAGCGCATTGCCCGCGCCTTCGCCGCGCTGCGCGGCAAGAAGGTCGACGCGCCGTGGAAGAAGCACGACACGATGCCGCTGTGAGGGTCGCAAGAATTTATGTTTGACATGCCGCGTTTCCTTCGACACCCCCCTCTGGCCTGCCGGCCATCTCCCCCGCAAGGAGGGAGATCATGCGCGACGAGGATGAGACTAATCTCCCTCCTTGAGGGGGAGATGCCAAATTGGACAAGAACTGGCAGGCCAGAGGGGGGTGCTCAAGCGGGAGGCAGACGAGTGCTGTTCTTCCCAACCATCAGCACCTTGAACAGCTTCCCCATCTGATCCGGCCCCGCCAGCCGCTCGACTTCTCC
>JBGTLX010000473.1:0-6363 GCA_041743855.1 Rhizobiaceae bacterium
ATGCCAGTGGAACGAAAGTCCCACAGCTACGTTTCGTTGAAACCGGGACTAAGCTTTGCGTTAGCCCGGCGTCTGCGAGAAACGCTCTTTGACAACCAAGGGTGGAGCAAAAAAGGCGGGGAAGTCACATTGGGTTACAAGACGTAACACTCCGTGATAGGCGCGCCCGACAATACACTGTTGCCTCAACCAATCAGCCGCCGCAACGTCCGGATTGTCGAGCGGTCGGCCAAGCCATCGATCTTTCTTTGCCGAAAATGCAGCTGAAAGGCAGCGACAGCAACGCTTGTCTGGTCATCGAACACGCCCGTGATCTCGATACCGTAGCCATAGGTCGAAAGCAGCGACTGGACCTCGTCGACTGCATGGCCACGGTCGCCGGGGCCGATCGGCCGGTCTTTTCCGATCCGGCCGGGCGCGACGAAATGCCCGATCCCCGCCTCGGCCAGCCGCCGCCACGGAAATCTTTCGCCTGGGTCGATCTTGCGCCCGGGCGCAACGTCGGAATGGGCCAGGACCCGTTCCGGCCGGATGGCGTGGCGCGCGGCGACGCCTCTACAGAGTCCGACGACCGCCTCGATTTGACGCTTCGGAAAGTTGCGGTAGCCGAGCAGGTGGCCCGGATTGACGATCTCTATCCCCACCGAGCAGGAATTGATGTCGCTTGCTCCCCGCCATGAGCTTTTGCCGGCATGCCAGGCCCGGTCCCGCTCGCGCACCATCTGCACGATGCGGCCGTCCTCGTGCACGAGATAGTGCGACGACACCTGGCTTGCCTCATCGCACAACCAGGCTTCAGCGGCAGCGCCGGTGACCATGCCCGTATAGTGCAGGACGATCATGTCCGGCGCATCGTGCCCGAGCCGTGGTCCGAAATTCGGCGACGGCCTGACCTCGGCTCCGGCATGGTCAGGCGCAAAGCCGCTCATGCGGCCTTCAGCCCGCGCTCGATGGTCTCGAATGCGGCGTTGATCGCCGAGATCCGGGCGGTGGCGATCGTGATGAATTCTTCCGGCACGCCTCGCCCGATCAGCTTATCCGGATGATTGTTCGCAACGAGCTTGCGATAGCGCTTCTTGACTTCGGCGAGTGGCATTCCACGGTCGACGCCGAGAATTATGTAGGGATCGCCCGCGCCGGCGATGACATGGCGCGCCAGAATGCTTTGATAGTGAAATTCGTCGATCTCGAAGATTTGCCCGATGCGGTGCAGAAACTGGCCCTCGCGCTCGTGCAGCAACCCGTCCGCCTTGGCGATATGGAACAGCCCGTCCAGTATGTCTTCCAGCATCGCGCAATTGGCGTGGCCGGAGCCGCACAGGCCCGCCATTTGCCTGGCATACGCCTCGAACCCGGCTGAATCCTGCTTGGCCAGGTCGTAGAGGCGCGCCACGTTGCGCGCTTCCTTGGGCGGAACCGAAAACAGCTGCTGGAATGCCCGGATCTCGTCTTGAGTCACCACGCCGTCGGCTTTGGCCATCTTGGCCGAAAGCGCAATCATGGCGACAGAGAAGGCAATCCGGCGGCGCAGTTCCGGGTTCCCCGAAACCATGGAGCGGACAGCCTCCATGAAGTTAATTGCCCCGTTTGCCGCGGAGCCGGACACGCGGCTGACGAAATCCCCCAACTCATCCCAGATCGACATGGGCGTTTACTAAAACGAAAAAGCAGACTTGGCGAGTGAGCCGCTGTCGCCCATTCGCGCCAAAGAGGTGCGCACTTCTCGTACCGCTCGCGTGGACCAACCGATTTCACGCGACGCGGTCGGCTGCCGGAGGGTAGAGGCCCGTCTTATGAACGAGCCTCAAGCTCCGAACAACTTGCTCAGCATCCCACGAGAGACCGCCGGATTGGCGCTCGGACTGCTCGGCGTGGTGATCTTTGGCGGCACCCTGCCCGCGACGCGGGTGGCCCTGAGCCTGTTCGATCCGTGGTTCATCACGCTCGGCCGCGCAGCCCTCGCCACTGCGGCGGCTGCGATCCTGCTCGTCGTGCTGCGCCGGTCGCTGCCGCGCGGCGATGTCGGGCCGCTTATGCTCGCCGGACTGCTCCTCGTTTTCGGCTTTCCCGTGATGTCGTCGATCGCCATGCAGACGGTTCCGGCAGCGCATGGCGGCGTCATTCTGGGCATCCTGCCGCTTGCCACCAGCATCTTCGCGGCGCTGCTCGGTGGTGAGAGGCCATCGCTCTTGTTCTGGATCTGCGGGGTCGCCGGGGCCGCGCTTGTGGTGACGTTCGCCATGCGCGACGGCGGCATGACGCTCTCGTCCGGCGATATCTGGCTGTTCATGGCGGGTCTGGCCGCCAGCCTTGGCTATGTCGTCTCCGGCAAACTGGCGCGCAAGATGCCGGGCTGGGAGGTCATCTGCTGGGCGCTCGTCCTGACGGCGCCAGTCTCCGTGCCGGGCGCGCTGCTTTCCTGGCAACCCGGCTTCGGCGCGGCTGACCCGGCGCAGATCGCCGCTTTCCTCTATCTCGGCCTGGGATCGATGTTTCTGGGGTTCTTTGCCTGGAATGTCGGCCTGGCGTTGGGCGGCATCGCTCGGGTCAGCCAGGTGCAACTGTTGCAGACTTTCGTCACTCTGGCGATTTCGGCCATTCTTCTCGGGGAAGCCGTGACCGGCGAAACCCTGGTCTTTGCGTTCTGCGTGATGTTCGTCGTCGCGGTCGGGCGCACGGCCCGGATTCGGGGCCATGCTTCGCTGCGGCCCGTCTCTGACAAGAGAAAGGCCGGCTGAACCGGCCTTTCTCGTCTTGCAATGATGCCGCTAATTTGCCGGGGGAGTGGTTGTCGTTGTCGTATCGTCGGTCACCGCTGGCGGGGGGGTGGTCGTCGTGTCGGGCGCAACCATCGGCTCTGTCGTCGTCTCCGGGGTGGTGCTCTGGGTCGTGGTAGTGTCGGTCGAATCGCTGCAAGCGGCCACGCCAAAGAGCGCCAAGGCCGAAACGGAAGCCAAAATAAGTTTCTTCATAATTGTCTCCTTCTGAATGCCCCACCGGTCGGCGGGCGTTCGGCACATCAATGCCGGAGCCAGCCTACGGTTTCGTAACTTCACCTGACTCCATGTAATAGTCCGTATGCAATGCGCCATTTTAAAGGCTTGCCGCCGCCCTTGCCGCCTGATCGTACTGCCCCGAAAGCACGCGCATCAGCGACGCGACCGCGCCGAGTTGGTCCCGGTCTATCTTGAGTTCCTCCAGGGTGGCGACAAGCAGCCCCTCCCGGACTTCGCGATAGCGCATGCAGGCAGCCGCCCCTTCAATTGTAACGCTGACTGTCTTCTCCTTCCCCCGCCGCCCGGTCGTGATCAGCCCCAATGCGTCGAGTTTCTTGAGCGCGTAAGCGACCACATGCGTATCCTCGATGTTGAACATCATGCAGATGTCGGACAGAGTCTTCTCGCGGCTGCGATGGTTAGCCGCGTGCAGGATCAGCACATCCACCGGCGCCAGCCCCGGAATCCCGGCTGCGGCCATGCAGCGGACCGTCCAGCGCTGAAACGCATTGCCGAGCACCGTCAGCGCGAACTCCATTTCCGAAAGCGGCGGCATCGCGCCATCCGCCAGATGAGCGGCCGAGACGACCGGACCTATCGTCGATTTCGCCTTCATGATTGCGTCCCACGATAGAATTCATCGATATTTTGTTGACGTTTTATCGTCGTTCTGTTGTATGCCGGTTTTGGCGCGCAGTCAAAGACTAGATCGGGAGAGCCGCATGGACGCCAAACGCTGGGACTTCTGGATCGACCGCGGTGGCACCTTCACCGACATCATCGGCCGCGATCCCGAAGGCGCGCTGCATCCGCGCAAACTTCTGTCGGAAAACCCCGAAGCCTATTCCGACGCGGCCATCAAGGGAATTCGCGACCTTCTTGGCCTGGACTCAGGCCAACCCATCCCGGCCGGCCTCATCGGCGAGATCAAGATGGGCACCACGGTCGCCACCAACGCCCTGCTGGAGCGCAAGGGCGACCGCGTGCTGCTGCTCATTACCAAAGGCTTTCGCGACGCGCTGAAGATTGCCTATCAGGCGCGGCCGGACATTTTCGCCAAGGAGATCATCCTTCCAGAACAGCTTTACGAGCGTGTCATCGAGGTCGAAGAGCGCGTCCGCGCCGACGGGACCATTGAAAAGCAGCTCGACATCGACGCGGTCAGGCCGCTGATCGAAAAGGCCAAGGCGGAAGGCATCGAGGCCGTCGCCATCGTCTTCATGCATGCGTGGAAATACCCCGAGCATGAGCAGGCCGTGGCAAAACTCTGCCGCGACATCGGCTTTTCCCAGCTTTCCGTCAGCCACGAAGTCTCGCCGCTGGTCAAGCTGGTCGGGCGCGGCGACACCACCGTCGTCGACGCCTACCTCTCGCCCATCCTGTCGCGTTATGTGCAAAGGGTCGCGGGCGAGTTGGGGATTCAATCACCCCCCTCTGGCCTGCCGGCCATCTCCCCCTCAAGGGGGGAGATTAGCCAATCTCAAACGTCCTCTCCGGCCGAAGGCCGCAAGCCCGCCAATTGGGTGGAAGATGGGGCGTCGGCCGGTCAGGCCGCCCCTCCCCGCGACGCCCAAGGCGCGCAAAAAGAGGGGTCGGCCAGCGGGCAAAGCGAGCGCTCGGCCGTGAGCGCAAATCCAAGACTCATGTTCATGATGTCGTCGGGCGGCCTCACGGCAGCCGACATGTTCCAGGGCAAGGACGCGCTTCTGTCCGGCCCGGCCGGCGGCGTCGTCGGCATGGTCGAGACGGCAAAGCTCGCCGGCTTCGAAAAAGTCATCGGCTTCGACATGGGCGGCACCTCCACCGACGTCGCCCATTATGACGGCGAATACGAGCGCGCTTTCGACACCGAAGTGGCCGGCGTGCGCGTCCGCGCCCCGATGATGCGCATCCACACGGTGGCTGCGGGCGGCGGCTCGATCCTGCATTTCGAAGCCGGCCGCTTCCGCGCCGGACCGGATTCGGCCGGAGCCAACCCCGGCCCCGCCTGCTACCGGCGTGGCGGCCCGCTCGCCGTCACCGACGCCAACGTCATGCTTGGCAAGCTCCAGCCCGATTTCTTCCCGGCCATTTTTGGCTCCGGCCAGGACCAGCGCCTCGACAGCAAAATCGTCCATGAAAAATTCAGGTCGCTCGCTACCGAGATCGGCGACCGCCGCAGCGCGGAATCGGTCGCGGAAGGCTTCGTCACCATCGCGGTCGAGAACATGGCCAACGCCATCAAGAAGATCTCGGTGCAGCGCGGCTATGACGTGACCGAATATCTGCTGAACTGCTTCGGCGGGGCCGGCGGCCAGCATGCATGCATGGTCGCCGACGCGCTCGGCATGGAAGCCGTGCTCATCCACCCCTTTTCCGGCCTGCTCTCGGCTTACGGCATCGGCCTGTCGAGCGTCTTCGCCTCACGTCAACAGGCGCTGCTAATGCCGCTTGCCCAGGGTTCGGTGACGGCTATCAACGACCTGTCCAAAAAACTTCGCGATGCCGTCTTCAACGAATTTTTGGCGCAGGGCATCGCTTCGCAAGACGTCGCCTGGCGGCCCATCCTCCACATTCGCTACGACGGCACGGACACGTCGCTGCCCGTCGTTTTTGCGGACGGCTCGATCGACGCGGCGCGGGCCGAATTCGAGCGGGCGCACAAGGCGCAGTTCGGCTTCGTCTATGACAACAAGCCGATGATCGTCGAGGCGGTCGGCGTCGACGGCAATGACGCCCAGGAACGGGGCCGCGGCGAACATGATTCAACGCTTGAGGAAGGCGACGCAACCGATTCCGAGACACGGAAAATCTTCACCGATGGCGCGTGGCGTGACGCCGGCATTTTTTGCCGCGAGACCATGAAGCCCGGCCACAAGGTTTCCGGCCCCGCCCTCGTCATCGAGAACCACCAGACCATCGTCGTCGAACCGGGCTGGCAAGCCGAGATCACCGCCAAGGACCATGTGCTGCTACGCCGCGTCGAAAAGAAGCGCCGGCTGGCGGCACTTGGCACCGAGGCCGATCCGGTCATGCTTGAGGTTTTCAACAACCTCTTCATGTCGATTGCCGAGCAGATGGGCGTGACGCTTCAGAACACCGCCTATTCGGTCAACATCAAGGAGCGGCTGGATTTCTCCTGCGCCGTCTTCGACCGCAACGGCGCGCTCGTCGCCAACGCCCCGCACATGCCGGTGCATCTCGGCTCCATGGACCGTTCGGTCGAAACCATCATCCGCCTGAACGAAGGCGACATCCATCCCGGCGACGTTTTTGCCCTCAACGCGCCCTACAATGGCGGCACGCATCTGCCGGATATCACCGTCGTGACGCCTGTTTTCGATGGTTCCGCGAAGGAAATCCTCTTCTACACCGCCTCGCGCGGCCA
>JBGTLX010000474.1:0-2127 GCA_041743855.1 Rhizobiaceae bacterium
GCCGAAGCGCTCGGCGTTATCTCTTTTCTGCAGGCCGCCCATCCGGGCACGCCCTGCGTTTACGGCTCTTTCACCTCCAATGTCGACATGCGCACCGGCTCACCCTGCTTCGGCACGCCGGAATACGCCAAGGCAACGCTGGCCTCGGGTCAATTGGCGCGGCGCTACAATCTGCCATGGCGCTCGTCCAACGCCTGCGTCGCCAACGTCGTCGATGCGCAGGCGGCCTACGAATCCGAGATGTCCATCTGGTCGACGGTCATGAGCCACTGCAACTTCATCATCCATGGCGGCGGCTGGCTGGAGGGCGGCCTGACGGCATCCTTCGAAAAGCTGATCCTCGACGCCGAAATGCTGCAGATGATGAGCGAGGTGCTGCGGCCGATCGAGGTCAACGAGGCGGAGCTCGCGCAAAGCGTGTTCAAGGAAGTCGGCCCCGGCGGCCATTTCTTCGGCACAGGCCACACGCTCGAACGCTACGAGAAGGCGTTTTATACGCCGCTGGTGTCGGACTGGCGCAACCACGGGGCCTGGAGCGACGACGGCGCGCTCGACGCCACCCAGCGCGCCAACCGGGTCTGGAAGCAGCTTCTGGAAAGCTACGAGCAGCCGCAGCTCAATCCCGATTTGCTCGGCGAGTTGAAGGCCTTCAGCCTGAAGCGGGAACGTGAAATCAGGCTGGGGGTGCGCTGTGACTGACCAGAAAGCCGGCGTAAAGCTGTTTCGCCACGACGAGGCGCTGTTCCGCGCGGGTCCAAACGGCATTGCGGCGAATGGCCTGATCAATGCCGGATTCAGCCGAAATCTGGGCGCGGGCGTCGGCGTGTTCGAGAGTTGCAGCGTGCCCTGGACGCCCGACTACGACGAGGTGCTGTTCATCCTGGATGGCGAGTTGCGGTTGCGGGTCGGAGACAAGACCTATGTCGCGGGCCGGGGCGACGTCTTGTGGATCCCGGAAGGCGCGGCGGTCGTCTATGACTCGCCCGGCCGCACCACCTTCTTTTACGCCGTCTGCCCGGTGCGGAACTCGATTTCCACGAAAGAAGCCAAAAACTTCCTGGAAAGCCCGGCCTTTTCTGCCGGCGACATGCCGCCGGAGCGGCAATTACAACAATCCGGTCAAGGGCAATTACGCCAATACCGTCATGCACGAAATCGGCCAAGCGCTGGGGTTTAAGCATCCCCACGAGGTTGACGGGTCGTTTGGAGCCCTCCGACAACTTCGTGTTCGACTTTTCGCCGCTCCGAGGCAGGATCGAAGCCTCCGCGTTGGATTCCTGGAGCGCCTTCAGATGCCACCGTCCGGGCTCCACCTTGACTGATTTTGATGGCGGCGGCCTGTTTTGGAACAGCAGCCCGGCGCAAGCTGCGCTCCCGGAGTCCGGCCATGGCGCCGACGGAGGCGGCTTTCTGCTGACATGACCTGTTGGCAGGTTCGGTTTTCTTAACCTGTGGCGAGCAACAATGCTCGGTATGTTTAAGAAAACCGGTGATGAAAAGTCGGAACTGATGAAACGCCTCGGGTCGAAACCGGTGCGCGCGTTGCCGAGCTTCCGGGGCGCACTGCTGGGGCTCGCCCTTCTCAGCGCCATCATCAACGTGCTGATGCTGACCGGCGCGATCTTCATGCTGGAGGTGTATGATCGCGTGCTGCCCAGCCGCAGCATGCCGACCCTGGTCGGGCTCATCATCATCGCCGGCCTGCTCTTTGCGTTCCTGGCGGTTCTCGATCTCATCCGCTCGCGCATCTTCGTGCGGATCGCCGGGGCCGTCGACGACAGCTTGAGCCAGCGCATCTACCGCCTGATGGTGCTGATGCCGCTCAAGACGCGCATGCGGCACGACGGCCCGCAGCCGATGCAAGACCTCGACCAGATCCGCTCGTTCCTCGCCAGCGGCGGGCCGACGGCGCTCTTCGACCTGCCCTGGATTCCGCTCTATCTCGCCGTCTGCTTCGCCTTCCATTTCTGGATCGGCGTCACGGCCACGGCCGGCGCCCTCATCCTCCTGGCGCTGACGGCGACGACCGAGGTTCTGACGCGCCATCCGACCCGGGATGCGGCAAGATCCGGCGCGGCGCGCAACAGCCTGGCCGAGGCGAGCCGCCGCAACGCCGAAGCCCTTTTG
>JBGTLX010000475.1:0-2468 GCA_041743855.1 Rhizobiaceae bacterium
GGCAGCGCTGATGGCGGGCCTGGCGCTCTCAGCCTGCCAGACCGCCGGCGGAGGCCCGGCCGGCGAGCTCACCACCATCGACACGGCGCAGGGGTCGGACGAAAACATCGCCTCGCTCTCGGCCGTCATCCAGCGCAATTCCAGCGATCCTGAGGCCTACAATGTGCGCGGCTCGGCCTTCGGACGCGGCGGCAAGTACAATGAGGCGATGAAGGATTTCGATGCCGCCATCCAGTTGCGGCCCGATTTCCACCAGGCCTATGCGAACCGCGCGCTCATCCACCGGTTCCAGGGCAATCAGGCGGCGGCGCTCGCCGACTACAACCGCTCGATCCAGCTCAACGCCTCGTACGACGTCGCCTATATCGGCCGGGGCAACCTCTACCGCAAAGCGGGCCGGACGACCGAGGCCTTCAACGATTTCCAGAAGGCCATCCAGCTCGACACCACGGATGCGCGCGCCTACCACAATCGCGGGCTGATCTATCAACAGCAGGGCCAGCACGCCTTCGCCATCGAGGATTTTTCGACCGCCATCTCGCTGTCGCCGGACGCCGCCGAACCCTACAACGGGCGCGGCCTTTCCTACATCGCCACCAATGACGAGGAAAACGCCTTCGCCGACTTCAACGCCTCGCTCAAGCTCGACGACAAGATCGCCGAAAGCTGGGCCAATCAGGCGCTGATCTTCGAACGAAGGGGCGACAAGGCGCGGGCCGCAAAATCCTATGCGCGGGCCGCGCAGCTCGACCCGAATTACGGCCCGGCCCGCGACGGGCTGGCGCGCACGAGCGGGGCATAAAGCCCCGGACAGGCGTCGAAAACGGCTTCCGGAACCAACTCCCTGCTTCGCCGTTGACCAAGCGTCTCATCCATCCAGGATGAGCGGGAGGGATCATTTCCATGAAAAAATTTGCCATCTTGGCGGCGTCGATCGCGATTTTGACTATGTCGTCCCCCGCCCGCTCGCAGGAAAGCGGCATCGAGCTAGGCCTGCTCGATTGCACGGTCGAGGGCGGCGTGGGCTTCATCGTCGGCTCGACCAAGGATGTCAAATGCACCTATACCCCCGCCGACACGACCTTCGCGGCGGAAGGATATTTCGGCGTCATCAACAAGTTCGGACTGGATGTCGGCGTCACCGGAACCACCGTCATGCAGTGGCTGGTTCTGGCGCCCAGCGCCAACGTCTATGCCCCCGGCGCGCTGGCGGGTGACTATGTCGGCGCAAGCGCCGAGGCGTCGGCGGTGATCGGCGCGGGCGCCAACCTGTTGGTTGGCGGCTCCGACACCACCTTCACGCTGCAGCCGCTCAGCGTCCAGGCGCAGACCGGCTTGAATCTCGCGGTCGGCGTCGCCCAGTTCCAGCTTCGCAGCGCCGCCAACTGATCGGCAGCGGCGCGACCAGGGCTAGGCGTCTCTGGCCCTATCTGTTTTGCTTGCCGTGTCGCCTTTCCAGTTTTACGGGTGCGCCTTGCGAGGCGCGCCGTCATGATTTTGGAGAAGTCGAACAGGGTCGACTGGCGCGCCCTTTGGGCGAGCGGCGACCTCGCGCGCTTCTGTTTCATCAGTCTCGGCATCCTGCTTCACGCCACCAACGAAACCATGGTGGCGACGATCATGCCGTCGATGGTCGGCGACCTGTCCGGTGTCGAACTCGTCGGCTGGTCGCTTGCCATCTACGAGCTTGGCGCGATTGTCGCGGGCGCAGCCGCCGGGCGCATGGTGAGCTACATTCCGATCCGCACCAACATGATGGTCGCAGCACTTCTCTATTCGGCCGGCGCGCTGGTCTGCGCCGCCGCGCCAACCATGGAATGGTTCCTGGCCGGTCGGCTGATCGAGGGTTTCGGCGGCGGCGCGCTGGTGTCGCTCGCCTATGTTTCGGTCGAGCGGCTGTTTGCCCGCGCCATCTGGCCGCGATTGTTCGGCGTGATGTCGGCGGTCTGGGGCGTGGCCGCCTTCAGCGGTCCGCTGATTGGCGCGCTGATAACCCAATTTCTGTCATGGCGCTGGGCCTTCGGCGTCTTTTTCATCGGCGGGTTGGTCATGGCCGCGGCCTCCTTTGCGGTGCTCAAAAGCCCCGAGGCCACGACGAGGAAGGCCGGAGCCGCAACGCCGCCGCCGTTTCCGTTCAAGGCGCTTGCAGCACTCGCGGTTAGCGTCGTCCTGATCGCCTATGCCGGCGTCGAAATCTCAGCCGTCCGCTCAACCATCCTGTTGCTTGCCGGGCTAGTCGGGCTTGTCCTGTTCTTCCGCCTCGACGGCTGGAAGCCGCAATCGCGCCTCTTCCCGGCGCGGCCTTTCTCGTGGCGCACGCCGGTCGGCAGCGGCATGACCATGATCTTCGCCTTTTCGGTCGCCACCATTTCGTTTTCGGTCTATGGGCCGCTGCTCCTGACCGAGGTTCACGGCATATCGCTGCTGACGACCGGCTATATCATTGCCGCGGAGTCCATCGCCTGGTC
>JBGTLX010000476.1:0-6462 GCA_041743855.1 Rhizobiaceae bacterium
AGCTTCCTTGGAGCAATGGCCAGACTGAGGGCCAGATCAATCGTCTCAAAACCCTCAAGCGCGCAATGTATGGACGTGCTGGCATCGAGCTGCTCCGCGCCCGAATGCTACCGCTTCGCCACACAAAGTGAGGCAGAACCCAATTAACTGCCAACGCTAACCGAAACGACTGCATTCTCACCATTAACTGCCAAGCAACAAATGACATAGTGGTGCCCAGTTTCATCTTGTCCGGCGCGCCATTTCACCACCACTCCAGAACAAAAATGGGCACCAAGGAGCGAGGCTATTAGCGTGACTTCCGCTTTGTGCGGAGAGCGGGCCTTGAGGCCTGTGAAGATGGAAAGTGCTGTCGAGCAGCCGGCTAGGGTTCAAAGCAGTATTGCTCTATCTTTCGCGCGATTCCGTATGCGCCCGTGGGATAGGCGCGCCGATCCGCGATTTCGTCGAGAACGGGGTCTCTATCCGTCCCGAAATCTTTGTGCAATTCTGGCGGACTGCGGGAACAGTTTTCGTGCCGCGCGACCGGAAATACCTGGCCCTATGATACGGTGACTAAGTTCAGCGATGTTTCGCCCGGTGGCCTGGCCAGGGATGCTGTTGGTCCCGGGTATATCAGCGAGGGCAGCGAGATGAACGGTCTCGACCGTCCCCGGCGCCATCTCGCCGTGCGCGTGCCATGGCACGGCTCTGGATGGGGCGGAGGTGATTTGCGAAGCGTCGCCTCAATGGCCGTGCGAAGCTGCCGCGCTCGACGTAACTGAATGTGAATGTGTGTTCAAACGCGCTTAGCGGGTAATTTGTAGTGAGACAAGCTTTCAGGCAGTGGCTTGGTCGACAGGGCTACACCGACAAGACATTAACGACTCAATGGGCGCGGGCCGACCGTCTGGAGAAGCACTATGGCGATCTCGATGCGGCCTTTGAGGCTGATCGCCTTTCAGGAATTGGTGGAGAGCTCGAGTACTCCAAGGAGGATGAACGCAACGGACGCAAGAACCCCTCAAAGTTCGTCATCGACGGTGATGTGTACGCCAATCTCGTGGGCTACCGGGCGACGCTTACCTATTTCTCTCGATTTAGGGACAGCGAAGTCGGAGGGTCAGCACCTGCAGACGCGACCCGAGGGATTAATGCCGAAGCTCTGGATGCGCCCGATCAGCCCTCCGAGTCGCTATGCTGGAAAGCCGCGCGGAAACTGAACAACAAAGCGCGCACCGCCGTCGAGAGGGGCGTCATAGCTCACGGTGCCGCCATGGTGCTCGGCAATCTGGCGAACCAGCGCCAGGCCCAGCCCCCAGCCGCCGGACGATTCGCTGCGGCCCGATGGCCGGTAGAACGGCTCGAAGATGCGGGCTTCCTCTCCCGTGGGCAGCCCGTTGCCGTGGTCGCGGACGCTGAGCAGCACACGCTCGCCTTCGGCGCGAACCTCCACGGTGACCGGCGGTCGTCCATGACGCATGGCGTTCAGCAAGAGGTTGCGGATAAGACGCGTCAGCAATCTCGGATCGCCCATGATTTCCGCCGGCGCGCCCGCAACCTCGACGCCATGCCGGGCGCATTCCTCGGCCGCCAGCGCCATCAGGTCGACGCGTTCCGACCGCTCCAGCCCCGTCACGTGGTCGAGGCGGCTCGCCAGCAGGATCTCGTCGACCAGATGATCGATCTCGCCCAGATTGTCCAGGATTTCCGCGCGCGCGGCGCCATCCTGCGGTTTCTCGTAGAGATCGATCGCCATTCTGAGCCGCGTCACCGGCGAGCGCAATTCATGGCTGGCGTTGGCGAGCAGCGCGCGATGTGCGGTGACCAGCCGTTCGATGCGGTCGGCGGCGGCGTTGAAGCTTTTCGCAACCGCTGCGATCTCGTCCCTGCCATGCACCGGAACACGCGCCAGCAGCGCGCCGCGGCCGAAATTCTCCACGCCTTCGCGCAGGATTTCGAGCCGCCGCGTCAAATGGTGCACCACCGGATAGGCCGCAATTCCGATGACGGCGGCGATCAAGGCCAGATAGCCGAGCGGCGCGAAACCCCGGTGGTGCCCCCAAGGCGCGTCGATGCGCGCCACGAGCATGCGGCCGTCGTCCAATCGCATCGAGAGCGGCCGATCGCGGTCGCGGCCTAGGCTCAGCCGACGCCGCTCGGATCGTTCGGGCGTTGGCGGCGGCCCATTGCCTGCGGCGGCGAGCAACCGCCCATCGGCCGCGTAGAGTGCGATGTCGGAGTCGAAAGCGGCGGCGAGGCGCTCCAGCGTGGTTCGGATGAAGGCAGGGTCGTCGCCCACGGGCAGCATCTCGGCCAGAAAACGGTCGCGCCGCTCGCCCCAACTGATATCGTCGCGGTCGATGGTCGCCCGCCAGTAGAGGCCGCTGGCGATCGCGACGGCCGCCAGCGTCGCCAGCAGCGTCAGATAAACTTTGATGAAAAGGCGGCTACGGATCATATCACGCATCGTCCTGGAAGCGCGCGAAGACATAGCCCGCGCCGCGCACCGTGATCAGCCGGCGCGGATGCTTTGGATCGGTCTCGATCGCTGCACGGATACGCGACACATGCACGTCGATCGAGCGGTCGAAAGCTTCAAGTTCCTCTCCCTTGACCATGTCCATCAATCGTTCGCGCGAGAGTATGCGGCCGGCGTTTTCGGCAAGCGCCACGAGCAGTTCGAACTGGTGGCTGGTCATCGTCCGTTCCGCGCCGTCGATGCGCGCCGTCCGCGATCCAGGATCGATCTCCAGACGGCCGAACCGCAGGATCCGGCGGTTGTCGCTTGCGCTTCCGCGCCGGCGCAGGATGGCCTTCAGCCGCGCCAGAAGTTCGCGCGGGTTGAACGGTTTCGGCAGATTGTCGTCGGCACCGAGCTCCAGCCCGACGATCCGGTCGGTCTCTTCGCCCTTGGCGGTCAGCATCAGCACCGGCACATCCGAAAACGCCCGGATTTGCCGGCAGGTCTCGAACCCGTCCATGTCGGGCAGCATCACGTCCAGGATCACGGCGGCAGGCTGGCGGCGGCGAATTTCCGCAATTCCGCCGCTTCCCGTCGCGGCGCTTGAGACCCCAAAGCCATTGCCCGACAGATAGTCGGACACCATGGCGGAGAGGCGCGTGTCATCGTCGATGATCAGGACCTCGTCCGCCATGTCGTCTCCATCTCTATGCCAATGCTTTAACGATCGTCGCCGTGGCGGGCCTTCATCTCGGTCGCGAGCTTGGCGCGCTGTTCGGGCGTCAGCACTTCGGCCGCCTCGATCAAGGCTGCGACCGCTTTCTTCGAGGCCTCGTCAATTGCGGAAATGCGTTCGGCGCGCAGCCGTTCGGCAGCCGCCGGATCGATCGTCGCGGCGGACAGGATCGCCACGACCTCTTCGTGCGACTGGCGGAACTCGCGACCCATCGGGCGCAGATCGGCGCGGGTCTTGTCCACGATCGCCCAGATCTCGTCTTGCTGCTCGTCGGTCGCGTCGATCACATCCATCACCTGCTCGAACCGATGTTCGGCGAAACGCATGCCCATATGGCCCTTGCCCCAGCCCTGCGCCACCGCAGCGCCCGCGCCGACCGCGATCACGGCCGCAAGGCCGATGCCGACGATGAAGCCGAGGCTCGAGCGGCCCTGCTTCTTTGGCGCCTCGTTGGGATCGTGGTCGATGACGGATCTGTTGTCGTTCCCGTTGGAATTGTTCTCGTTTGTCATGGCTGCGCTCCATTGCCGGTCCTTCAGCCGGGATGGCTGGGATGACCGCACAATAGGAGCCGGACATTTCCGCTGTTCGCGGCGAATGTAAAGAAGTGTAAGTGGGCCGCGCGCCCCATGCGGAACCCAGCAACACAATCTCGACGTGAAGCTGGCAGCCGTCTGCCGCATTGGCAAGCCCTAAATTGATCGAATCGGCGGGAGAATTCCTCAGCAGACAGGAACGATTGGCGCTCCGAACCTTTTTATCATGGCCTGGACATGCTAATTGGATCAGGTTCCGGCCGCTCTTTCTACGCGGCGGCCTCGGCGGCACGTCGGCACCGCCAAGAATCTTTGATGAGCGTGCCAGAACAGCATCGAGCGGGTAAAAGGCGATCTACGAGGAGTTGACCGCGGATGGACACCAGCACATCGCCATGATCGGAGACCTGAACGACACGCCCAATAGCGGGCCGCTTCACCCGCTGCTGGCCAAGACAGATCTCAAAGATGCTTTCGAGCACCCGGCCTTCGACGACGGCGGATATCCCGGCACCTACGGGCTATGCAACGCATCGAACAAGATCGACTATCTTCTCCTGTCGGCGAAGCTGTTCGATCGGGTCGAAAAGGGCGGCGTGTTCCGCACCGGCATGGGGCCTGGCTCGCGTCCGGCACGCTGGGAGGTCTCCGAGGAGCTGAAACGCAAGCAGGATGCAGGCTCCGACCACGCCGCGATATGGGTCGATATCGACCTCTGATGACCTGAGCGCTCAGCGCCAGAAACGCTTGGCGTCGACAAACACATCGTAAGCTTCGGCAGCTTTCTCGATCAGTTCCGCCCCGTTTTTGCTCGGCTCAAGCAGCGCTGCCGCAGCGGGATCGTTGTCGAGATCGAGGCGTGCCAGAAGTTTGGGAGCCGTCGCAAGATCGTTCAACGCTCCGAGATGGTCCTGCAAGGCCTCGAGCGCGCCAAGGAAATTCTTGTGCCGGCGCTTTTGACGCTTGCGGTCGAAGAGCGAGGCAAAGAATTCGGTCGCATAGCGCAATTTCTTGGCGTCCTTGCGCAACTCGTGGCGGGTGGAGTCATCGACATTAGCCAGATCGCGGCCGTCCTTCTTCATCTTGCGGCGGAAACGGTCGAGCGCCATGGCGGCGAAGTCCCGCGCCGGCTGCTCGCGACCCTCTTCGCCCCATGGCAGCGTCAGCCACTCGCCGAGTGCCAGCCATTCCGAGAGATCGAGCATGAGCGAGCGAGCGCGTGGCGAAGCCAGTGCCATCTCGGCCTGATCGTAGGCATCGGCCCGCGCCGCCTCCAGCCTGGCGCGAGCCTCCTCGCCGCCACTTCGCGCAACCAGCACGTCGAGGTCGCGCGCCTCGCCCAACGCGCTGGCTAACCAACGCAACTCCTGCCGCAGATGGTCGAACCTGTCGTCCTCCAGCATCGACTTGTGGATCGTAAAAGCCGAGCGGAGCCGGCGCAGCGCGACACGCGCCTGATGCAGAGCCTCGGCGTTATTGCGGTCGAGCAGCACCTCGTTCAGCCGGAACTGGCGCAGGCAGGCGCCCGCGATGCGACGGAAGGCGGCCGTGGCCGCCGCATCTGAGGAAAGCGCAATCGGTTCGGCTTTGAGGGTGCGAACGGCCGGTCCAAGCAGCCAGTAGCCACGCTCGGCCTTGTTGAGCACCCCAAGCTTCAGCGGCACGATCGCGTCGATTCGACGGGCAAAAGCGAACAAGTCCGAGGGCGATCCGCTCTTCAATTCCAGTTCGATCTCGCACACGGGCGAGCGCCGTTCGCCGACAACGATTTCGCCGCGGTCCAGCACCAGCTCGATCACGGCTTCGTTCTGCGTGACGTTCCATATCCGCCGTTCAACATGGACCTCGAAGGCGGGTCCGAGCTCATGCGCCTTCGCACCCAGTAAGGCTCTGAGTGGTGTCGTGTCGTCGAGAACCGGGCTATCGTCCTCGATCGGCTGCTCCCATTCCGGACGGGCAAACAGTCCGGCTGTTTCGGTCCCGGTCGCTTTCACTGTCTGGATGCGCAGTCCGCCCGCTTCGCGGATTCTGATCTCGAAGCCAGCCCCAGACAAGTCCCGGCCGGGGGTGTCGAAGTAGATCGTGCGCTGTCGAATAATGGTAGGCGCGGCGGTGAACAGATCCGATTTGATCAGTGTATCGGCCGCCGCCGGCGTAAGCTCGAGCTTCAGTTCGATCTCGCGTACCAACAAGACATTTCCTCGCAGGTCCCACCCCTAACGCATGCCACAACTCCCCGCTTCATAGAGGATGTTTGTTAAAGAATGCTGGCGGTGCTGTTATCCTGCGCTAAGCGCCGCGCGACCGCTCTGAGCACTAGGTTCGAGCCTCGATAGAAGCGCCGCGACGCCGGAAGCAAAGCCGATCCGACCGCTTCACCCGCGCGGCCGGCTTTGCTGGCAGGGGTAGCCATCTCCGCGGCATAAACTTGCGGTAGTAGCTGGCGGTTCAACACTGCCCTTTTCTGCGACTGGAAGCGCACAAACCGCGAACAAGGCCCGGAAATCGCGTTTCGATCGTACTTGCCTATCCGGACGCTGCCACATGACGGTCCACGAGCCGTTCATTTTGCCTTCCTTGAAGCCCAAAGCGTCAAGCATGTCGTAGAAGCCGGGAGTGCCGCCGCACTCTTCGGGCGGTGCGTTTCTCTCGCCGCCGACGTAGCGCGGATAAGAGGCCTCCGGATCGCCGGGCCTTGGGCGGGTCACCGTCAGCCAATGCTCCCAGCCGTCGCCGAAGTCGTAGAG
>JBGTLX010000477.1:0-5056 GCA_041743855.1 Rhizobiaceae bacterium
TGGGTCAAGCCGTACATCCCCGCGCGCTACAGTCCCGACACTTATCTGCCCTTCGCCGTTCCGGGCTTCGGGCTGATCGTCGCCTTGTTCCTGATCACCATGGTCGGCTTCCTGACCGCCAATTTCATCGGCAAGGCGATCATCCGCCAGGGCGAGAGCCTGCTCGACCGGATGCCTCTCATCCGCAATGTCTATCGCGGCCTCAAGCAGATTTTCGAGACGGTGCTGGCGCACCGCATGGATCTGTTCAGCAAGGTCGGCCTGATCGAATGGCCGCGCCGCGGGGCCTGGTCGATCGTCTTCATCGCCAAACAGCAGGAATCGCTTATCAACGATGCGCTGCAGGAGCGGGAAGGCAAGACGATCGCCGTCTTCCGCCCGATCACGCCGAACATCACCACTGGCTACATCATGTATGTCCCGGAAACCGATATCGTTCCGCTCTCCATCACGGTGGAGGAGGCGGCCAAATTCCTGATCTCCGCCGGGCTGGTCACGCCGGAACACAACGGCGCGCCGGACGAAGCGGCGGCGTCGATTACCGCTGCGGCCCGGCCTCCAATGCTCTAGTAGGCTATCCCGCAAGCGCGCGGGGCGCTGGGAGCAGGTCGATGCCGAGCAGGCCGCGCATGTCGGTCCGGCCTGCCACCAGATCTGCGATGGAGTGGCGCTCCAGCACCGAAAAGAACGCGTTGAGCGCTTCGCGCAAGGCCGAATTCAGCGCGCAGCTATCGACCAGCGGGCACTCGGCCGCGTCGTTTTCGAAGCATTCGGCCATAGCGAAACTCTCTTCGGTCACGCGTACAACATCGAACAGCGTGATCGTGTCGGCGGGCCGGCCAAGCCGCACACCGCCATTGCGGCCACGCACCGTCTCGACCAGCCTGTGTTCGACCAGCGGCTGCAGGATCTTGAACAGGAACAGTTCGGAGACCGAATAGGCGGCCGCGATCTCCGGGATGCGGCTCAGCCGACCATCATTGGCGGCGCAATACATCAGTATGCGCATCGCATAGTTGGTCTGGCGGGTCAGCCGCATGCGCGATCCCCGATGAGTTTTGTGAGCATTGCCCTCACTACACCTTGGAATCATTCCAGACAAGAACAACTCGCGCTGCTGTGTTTCGCGGCTTTAGACCATTGGCTTGCGTGTGGGCGGAACTCCTTCACGGTTGTGCCCGTTGAACGACAGCATTGGTGGATGCGCTACAAGGGACTGATATGCTTATCTTCCAGATCACAACGCTTCTTCTCGTCGCGATTGTCGTGACAACGACGCTTGGCCATGCTCTCGAACTGCCTGGCAAGATGCGGCTTCCAAAAGAATCTTATCTCGCAATTCAGCCAATCTATTATCCGGGATTCACGATCGCCGGGGCGGCCGAACCGCTTGGCCTGCTAGCCTTGGTGGTGCTCACGGCAATGACGACCGACGATGCTGGCTTTTGGCCGACGCTGGCGGCCTTGTTGGCGCTGGCAGTGACGCACGCTCTCTACTGGCTGTGGACGCATCCGGTGAACAATTTCTGGCTCAAGGATTTCGAGCTGAAGGGTGCGGGCAAGGGGTTCTTTTCGTTCGGCGCCGGTCGGCTGGATCCCCGATCCGACTGGACCGCATTGCGCGACAGATGGGAGTATTCGCATGTCGCCCGCGCCTTGTTCGCGCTGGCGTCTTTCATTTGCCTGGCGACGGCGTTGGCTATCGGCTGACACGAAAATTGCTATGGTTGGTCGGTGTTCGATTCCGACCGGACGCAACAGGGGGAGCCGACCGACAATGCCCTTGGCGAACAAACCGGCGTCAACCCGTTCGGCCGTCGGGATGTTCGATCAGGCGGAGGGCGAAAAGCTCGCCGCGCTCCGGCGCACGAAATTCATGGCCACCGGCGCGCTCGTCGCCTGCGTCCTCATCTTCGCGGTCGCCAAGTCTCTCGAACGAAATTTTCCATGGCTGAGCTTCGTCGCGGCGTTCGCCGAAGCGGCCACCATCGGCGGGCTGGCCGACTGGTATGCGGTGGTGGCGCTGTTCAAGCGGCCTCTCGGCCTGCCGATCCCACATACGGCGATCATCCCGGCAAACCAGAACCGCATCGCCGACAATCTCGGCCATTTCATAGAAGTCAATTTCCTTGCGCCCGCACCTGTGCGCGAAAAGCTCAACGAGGTTGATTTCGCAGCGCTCGTCGCCGACTGGCTGGCCGATCCGGAGCGCTCCGCCGGGCTGTCGCGGTTCGTGGCGCGGCTTGTCCCGCAAACCCTGTCGGCGGTCGAGCAATCGGGCCTGCGCGACTTCGTCACGCAACGCGTGCTCGACCAGATCGAAAAAGTGCAGCTCGCGCCACTGGCGGCGGAACTTCTGTCGGCCTTCACCGACGACCGCCGGCATCAAAAACTTTTCGATGATTTCACCAAGGTCGTGGGCAAATTTCTGCGTGACGAGGATGCGCTGGCCGCAATGCGCGAAAAGATACGCGAGGAACTGCCCTCGCTGTTCAAGCTGTTTCGCGCCGACGCCTATCTGCTGAAGAAGATCGTGGCGTCGGCCGGCTCGCTGCTCGACGAGGTGAGGGCCGACCCGGACCATCCGATGCGCCAGGAATTCGACGGCTTCGTGGAGACATTCATCAAAAAGCTGCGCAGCTCGAAGGATTATGCCAAGCGCGCCGAAAAGATAAAGCGCGACTTTCTCGCGCGGCCCGAATTGCGCGATCTGGCGCAGGAGATGTGGGACAGCCTCAAAACCTTCATCGAAAAGGACGCGAAGGCGAAGAAGTCGAGGATCCGCGATCACCTGACCTCGATGTTCGTCGATGTTGGGCGGCATCTGGCGAGCGATCCGCACATCCGCGCCGATATGAACCAGGGTTTTGTCGTCGCGCTCGCGTCGTTCGTGGAGAGCCAGAAGAGCGGCGTCTCGTCCTTCGTCGCCGATCAGGTGAAGCGCTGGGATCTGGCCCAGCTGACGCGGCTGATCGAGATGAACATCGGCCGAGACCTGCAATATATCCGCTTCAACGGCATGCTGATCGGCGGTATAGCCGGCCTTGTCCTGCACACCGTCGAGCGCCTGTTCCTGACGAATTGACCCGGCCGGCCAATCTTCTATCCTCAATGGCAGGTCGCGGGACAAGCCGCCGATGGGAGAGAAAAATGGCCAAGAAGAAATCTGAACCTGACTCATTTGCCGATATGTTCAGCCAGTTCGGCAAGGATCTGAAGATGCCGAGCGTCGATGTGGACGCCATCATCGCGCATCATCGCAAGAATCTCGAGGCGCTCGAAAAGGCCGCCAAGGCGTCGGCCGCCGGGGCGTCGACCCTGATGAACCGGCAGCGCGAGATGCTGCAGGATACGCTGCGTGAGATCACCGACATGGCGCACGGCTTCCGTTCGCCCGGCAACCCGCGTGACCTGATGGCCAGGCAGGCCGATTTCGCCAAAAAATCTTTCGAGGCGGCGGTGAAGAGCGCCGGGGAGGCTGCGGAGGTGGTGAAGAAGTCGGGAACGGAATCGATCGAAATCCTGCGCGAGCGCATCCGGGATGCGATGGAGGAAATCCGCGAAGGCTACGACAAGAAGAAATAAACGCTCCTTCGTGGCAGCCGGCTACCCCTTTGGAAAAAGGCGGCGATCGATCACGAATAGGGCATTTTCAAACGCGTATTTTCCTGCCTATGATCGGCAAGGGCGGCCGCTTGAGGACGCATCGCCTTGTGAGAGAGACTTACCCAGGGGAGGGACCATGTCCGACGTATCGATGACGGTGAACGGGCGAAGCGTGAGCGCCGCCGTCGAGGACCGCACGCTTCTTGTTCACTTTCTGCGGGAAAATCTCGGCCTGACCGGAACCCATGTCGGCTGCGACACGTCGCAGTGCGGGGCGTGCGTCGTCCATGTCGACGGCAAGGCGGTGAAGTCCTGCACCATGCTCGCGGCCCAGGCCGCCGGCTCATCGGTGCTGACCATCGAAGGGCTGGCGAACGGCGCCGACCTCCACCCCATGCAGGCGGCGTTCAGGGAACACCACGGCCTGCAATGCGGCTTCTGCACGCCGGGCATGATCATGGCGGCAACCGACATGGTCGCACGCCATCCCGAAGGGCTCGACGAGGCCACGGTGCGGGCCGAACTGGAAGGCAACATCTGCCGCTGCACGGGCTACCACAACATCGTGAAAGCCATTTTGGCCGCATCAGAGAATATGTCCGGGGGCAGGGCGAAAGCAGCGTGAGGGGGCTGAGAGAGAGAGGGGATGATGGTTGCATTCGCCGCACATTCCCGACTTAACCGCACCCCATTGTCGCTACCGCTACCCCCTCTCGTCACCTGATAGTCGCTACTTTCTGAATTCTGGGAGGAATTTCCATGGGCATCGAAGGCATAGGCGCACGCGTCGCGCGCAAGGAAGACAAGCGCTTCATCACCGGCGCCGGCCGTTATGTCGACGACATGGCGGTTCCGGGTATGAAGCACGCCGTCTTCGTGCGCAGCCCGCACGCCCACGCGAAAATCGACAGCATCGACGTGAAAAAGGCGCAAGCCATGCCCGGCGTCTACGGCGTGCTGACCGGCAAGGAGATCAAGGCCGACGGCATCGGCAATCTGATCTGCGGCTGGATGATCCATTCGAAGGACGGCACGCCGATGAAGATGGGCGCGTGGTCGCCGCTGGCCTTCGACGTGGTGCGCTATGTCGGCGACGCGGTCGTGATCGTGGTCGCCGAAACCAAGGGCCAGGCGCGCGACGCCGCCGAGGCCGTCGAGATCGCCTACACCGAACTTCCTGCGGTCATCGACGCTTCCAAGGCGATGGATGCAGGCGCGCCGCAAATCCACCCCGAAGCCGACAACAACCTCATCTTCGACTGGGACATCGGCAATGCCGACGAGACGACGGCTGCCTTCGCCAAGGCAGCTCATGTCGTCAAGATGGACATCGTCAACAACCGGCTCGTTCCTAACGCCATGGAGCCGCGCGCAGCGCTTGGCCATTACGACAAGGCCGAAGACCACTACACCTGCTGGACGACCTCGCAGAACCCGCATGTCGCCCGCC
>JBGTLX010000478.1:0-2955 GCA_041743855.1 Rhizobiaceae bacterium
GTCACATCGACTGCCGCATCCATGGCGTCCTCCCGGCGTCGTTTTTCAGCTATGCGTCTCGCCCAATCTAGACCAATGATGCGCCCGCGCAACCGGAGCTGCGGGCTGGCCCGCCGTGGCTAGTCCAAATACCCCCTCTCCGTCCGCTGCGCGGACACCTCTCCCCCTAAAGAGGGGAGAGGATGGGAGCCAGGCTGGACGCCCATCCTCTCCCTCACGAAGTGGGGGAGAGGTGCCGAGCGCAGCGAGGCGGAGAGGGGGGCCAGGGATAATTAAGATGACAACCGTCTCCGATGAACTCCTCTCGTCCTTCAAGATGTATCTCCACGCGTTAGACCGCGAGCCGGTTCGCGGTTTCGTCGCAGGCATCGACTGGACCATGCCGGCACGAAAGCTCGCACCCAAAACCCTTGCCTGCCTCGCGCATCTCGATCGCGCCGAAAAAATCGCCGGAGCCGACGGCAGGCCCTTGGCGCGCCTTCTGCGGGAGCGTCGCGACGCGTTCCGCTGGGGCCAGACCTACACCGATGCTGATTTCGGCAAGAAATTCATCGACAATTACGGCTGGCTGGAAGTGTTCGGCACGCGGGGCCATTTCGACAACCGAAAAATCGCCGGCGGGTTTTTGCTTCTTGGCCCAGGCATCCTCTATCCGGACCATCACCATGTCGCCGAGGAAATCTACATTCCGCTGACCGGCGGGGCCGACTGGCGCATGGGCGACGGCGAGTTCCGCAGGCGCGAGGCCGGCGAAATCATCCACCACCCGTCCAAAACGAACCACGCCATGCGCACCGGCGAGGGGCCGCTGCTTGCGCTCTATCTGTGGCGAGGCGGGCCGCTCGCCGCACGCTCGACGGTGACGGGCGCGGCCGGACAGAACGGGCGCTGACAGAATGGCGCGCGCGATCATGCTGCAGGGCAACGGGTCGGATGTCGGCAAGACCGTGCTGGTCGCCGGCCTCTGCCGTGCGGCAAGGCATCGCGGCATGAGCGTGCGGCCGTTCAAGCCGCAAAACATGTCCAACAATGCCGCTGTGGCGGACATTCCGGGCGAGGCCGGCGGTGGCGAGATCGGCCGCGCGCAGTGGCTGCAAGCGTTGGCCTGCGGCGTCGCGCCCAGCGTCCACATGAACCCGGTGCTGCTGAAGCCGCAAAGCGACATCGGCTCCCAAGTGGTGGTGCAGGGCAAGGTTTTCGGCGAGGCCAAGGCGCGCGACTACCAGTCGATGAAGCCGAAACTGATGGAAGCCGTGCTCGATTCCTGGGGCAAGGTTGGCGAGGGGGCTGATCTCGTCATCGTCGAGGGGGCCGGGTCGCCGGCCGAGATCAATCTTCGCCCGCGCGACATCGCCAATATGGGTTTTGCCACCCGCGCCAATGTCCCCGTCATTCTGGTTGGGGACATCGACCGTGGCGGGGTCATCGCCTCGGTCGCCGGCACGCATCTGATTCTTTCGGAGGAAGACCGCCGCATGATCGCCGGTTACCTCATCAACAAGTTTCGCGGCGACGCCTCGTTGTTCGACGATGGCATCGCCGCGATCGGAAAATTCACCGGCTGGCGCTGTTTCGGCGTGGTGCCGTGGCTGAAGGCGGCGGCACTGCTGCCCTCGGAGGATTCCGTCATCCTCGCACGGCTGACTTCCGGCGAGAAGCGGGCGCTCAAAATCGCAGTACCGATGCTGTCGCGCATCGCCAATTTCGACGATCTCGATCCGCTGAAGGCCGAGCCGCAGGTCGAACTCGTCTTCGTGCCGCCGGGCGAGCGCCTGCCGGCCGATGCCGGGCTGGTGATCATCCCCGGCTCCAAATCCACCATAGGCGATCTTTTGCGCTTTCGCGAGAATGGCTGGGACCGCGATCTGGCCGAACACCGGCGGCGCGGCGGCCATGTCGTGGGCATTTGCGGCGGCTACCAGATGCTCGGCCGCACCGTCAGGGATCCGCACGGCATCGAGGGCAACGTCACCGAGGCCGAGGGTCTCGGCCTGCTCGACATCGATACGGTGATGGAACCGGAAAAGACGGTGCGCAACGTTACCGCGCGCTCCGTCCATTTCGACTTGCCGCTGTCGGGCTACGAGATCCATCTCGGCCGCACCACGGGGCCGGATTGCCTGCGCCCGTCGATCGTCATTAACGGCGTCGACGACGGCGCGACATCGGCCGACGGCAAGGTTTTCGGCGCCTACATGCACGGGCTGTTTTCCGCCGACGCCTTTCGCGGGAAATTCCTCGAAAGCCTGGGCGTCAGGGGCGGTGGCATCGACTATCGCGCGGAGGTTGAGCGCGCGCTCGACGAGATAGCCGCGCATCTCGAAAAAAACCTCGACTGCGACGCGATTTTCGCGGCTGCAAGGTAGACGTGTTGCGGACAAGCAAAAAGCGCCCGGCCGGAGCCGGACGCTTCTGGCCAGAGATTGCGAAAAACTACATGCCGCGGATGAGGCAGGCGCCTGCGAGCACCAGGAAAGCGATGGTCACGATCCATACCGAGGCGATCGGGATGAATGTGACGATGTTGAGCGCCACCAGCACGCCGATGAGCGCGATGACGAGCGAAACGATGAAAACCAGTTGAGTAGGCGCGGTCGGATTCATGTCTTCCCCTTTTGAACATGATTCGTAACAGCCCAAGCCTACCTTGGCGGCACTCAAACACCAATCATAGTTCTCAGCGGATGCGCCGGGTCCCAAAGCAGCCGCAGGGCCAGCGCCAGGCAGACGATGACCAGCAGCGGTTTGATCAACCGCGCGCCGTTGCGGATCGCGAGCGTGGCGCCCACCCGCGCGCCGAGGAACTGCGCCGCCCCCATCAGCAGGCCGATTTTCCAGGCGACCACGCCGACGAAGGCGAAGGCGGCGAAGCCGCCGATGTTGGAGGCGAAGTTGAGGAGTTTGGTGTGGGCGGTCGCCTTGAGAATACCCAAACCTCCAAGTGCGACAAAGGCG
>JBGTLX010000479.1:0-10499 GCA_041743855.1 Rhizobiaceae bacterium
GGCGACCCGCTGGCGCTGACCGCCCGAAAGCTGTCCGGGCCGGCGATCAAGGTAATCGGTCAGGTTCAGCACCCGCGCCGCATCCTCGACCTTCCTGTCCTGCGCGGCCTTGTCGAGCTTGGCCATCCGCAGCGGAAAGGCGATGTTCTTGCGCACCGTCATGTGCGGGTAGAGCGCGTAGGACTGGAACACCATCGCCAGCCCGCGGTCGGCGGCCGGAATTTTGGTCACGTCCTTGCCGTCGATAGCGATGGCGCCGCCGGTCGGCCGATCGAGCCCGGCGATGAGGCGCAACAACGTGGACTTGCCGCAGCCGGACGGGCCGACGAAGACCATCAGTTCGCCGTCGTGGATACCGAGATCGATGTCGTGCAACACATGGACTTTGCCGAACGACCTCGACACGTTGGTGAGTGTGATCCGGCTCATGTGGCCTCCTATTTCAGCCCGGAGCCGGCGATGCCGGTGGTGATGAAGCGCTGCAGGAAGACGAACACCAGCACGACCGGAATCATGGTGACGACGGTCATGGCAAGAAGGAAATGCCACTGGACGTTGGTCTCGCCGGCATAGGTGTTGAGCGCCACCTGCAGCGTGTAGAGGTCGCGCCGCGACAGCACGATCAGCGGCCAGAGAAAATCGTTCCAGCGCCACACCACCGAGAAGATGGCGAGCACGGCCAGCGCCGGCGCGGTCAGCGGCAGGATGATGCGCCAGTAGATCTGCCACTCCGACGCCTTGTCCATGCGCGCCGCGTCGATCAGCTCGTCGGGGATGGTGAGCATGTATTGCCTCAGCATGAACACGCCTGTGGGCGTCGCCACCGTGGGCAGAATGACCCCCCAGAGCGAGTTGAAAAGCCCCATCGCGGAGATCACCGAATAGAGCGGGACGAGGATGACCGAGAGCGGCACCATCAGCGTTGCCACGATCAGCACCATCACTGCCGAGCGGCCGCGGAAATTGTACTTCGACAACGCGAAGGCGGCCATGGAATTGGTGATCAGCGTAATGATGGTCGCCATCACCGTCACGAACACCGAGTTGGTCAGATAACGGAAGAAGTCGAAGTTCACGAAGGGCTGCACGTAGTTCTCGACGGCGAAGTTGACCTCGCGCAGCGGTTTGCGGTCGCGGATGTTGACGCGCACGATCTCGCCAGGATCGGCCGGGTCGACCATCTGGGCGACCACGCCGACGCGGCGTACCTCGGCCAGCACCTTCACCGAGCCGTCCGGCAGCGTCGTCTCGAACAACTGCAGCGGTTCCTCGTAGCCCTCCACCATCGCCTCGGCGGTGACATAGGGCAGGATGGTCGGTGGAAACTCGGCCAACGCAGCAGGCGTCTTGAACGACGAATTGACCAGCCACAGCGCGGGGCCGAACATCAGGATGAAGCCGCTGACGAGCCAGAACCAGGTGAAGACGTCGGTCCAGTGCCAGCCGACGCCGCCGCGCCTGCGCAGGATGAATTCGGCAGCTCTGCTCATTTCTTGCCCCGCGCTTCGTTGCTGCGCGCCAAGCCGAGCTGCAACAGGGTAAACACGACGAGCACGGCTGCCATCAGGATCGACGCGGCCGAGGCAAGGCCGGGATTGCGCAGGAAAGAGGCGAACCCGATCTCGTAGATGTATTGTGTCAGGTAGAGCGTCGCCGTACCCGGTCCGCCACCGGTCAGCACATAGACCTCATCGAAAATCTGCACGGCGCGGATAAGCACCAGGACCAGCACGACCAGCAGATTGGGCGCTAGCAATGGCAGAGTAATGCGCCAAAAAACGCGCCAGGGCCGTGTGCCGTCCATCTCGGCCGCTTCGTAGAGGTCCTTGGGAATGGCTTGCAGGCCGGCCAACAGGATCAGCGCGTAGAAGCCGACATGCGCCCAGATCGAAACGCCGACGGCGGCCGTGAAGGCCCAGCCGCGTTCCACAAGCCAGTTCACCGGCGTCAAGCCCGCCTCATAGAGGCCGAGGTTCAGCAGGCCCTCCCGCTGCAGGATCCAGCGCCAGATCAGGCCGACCACGACAGGCGAGAGCAGAACGGGAAAAAAGAAAACCGCCCTCCAGAAGCTGCGCGCCCTGAGCTCGCGGTTGAGGACGAGCGCGGTGACCAGCGCCACGACCACCATGAAGACCACCTGTACGACGACGAAGGTCGCGGTGTTCCAGACCGCGGTCCAGAACAGGTCTTCCGCACAGCTTTTTGGGTCGAGGTAGCTCGAGCAGTCGAACAGCCGCTCATACTGCGCCAGGCCGACGAAGCTGCGGTCGCCGAGGAACAGCGCCGTCCCCCCCGTCGTCGAGTAGACGATGTTCAGGACGAGCGGGAAAAGCACGAAGATGCCGAACACCAGCATGTTCGGCGCAAGGAAAAAGACGGCCATGCCGCCATAGCCGGTTATCCGCTGGAGCGCCCTGAGCGGCGGGTCGAACAGGCGCGCCAGCCAGCCGACCGGCGCCACTAGGGCGGCGCCGGCCTTGCCTGCAAACGAGGCGTTTCGGGTCATGTCCACGCCGGTCGCGGTTACTTTGCCGCCGCAACCAGCGCTGTGATGTCCTCGTCCATGCGTACGAAGGCGTCGTCGATGGACATTTCGCCAGCCATCACCTGGCTGATACGGGTGACCAGCACGCCATAGACCGGCGTCGCCCATTCCCAGGCCGGCAACGCGTTGGCGCTCGGCACCAGCTGGCCGGCCGCCTTCACGAAAACGTCGAGCGCCGCCTTGACGTTCGGGTCGTCGGTCTTGAAGTCGATGGCGCCAGCCGCGACGGCCTTGTGCGCCGGCAGGAACAACGTACGCTCGGTGAACTCCTTCACCACCGCCTCGCTGGCGAGATAGTCCATCACCTTGCCGACCTCGGCCGGGTTCTTGGTGTATTTGATGCCGACCAGCGCCGCGCCGCCCGGCAGGCCCGAGCAGCCGGACGTGCCGCAGGGCGAGCCGGTCGCCACCCAGTCGAAGTTCTTGCCGATCTTGGTCGACAGCGCGGCGACCTGCCAGCTGCCCGAATAGTAGTAGGCGACCTGAGCGTTGATGAAATCGTCGATGCCCGGCCGATAGGTCGTGCCAGCCGCCGAAACCCAGGTCTCCTTGTTCATGCGGCCGGCGGCCGTCCAGTCGACGAGTTTTTTGGCGAAGGTTTTCACGCCTTCGTCGACCGGCGCGGGCGCGCCGTCGGCGCCAATGTAGTTCGCGCCATAGGAGACATTCGGGGCCGAGATGCGGTGACCCGATCGGTCGATGACGAGCGCCGCGTTGATCTGCTGGCTGTCCTGCACCTTTCCGGCCGCCTCGACCCACTGGTCCCAGGTAGCGTCGGCGCCCGGCAGCGGCACGCCGGCCTGCTCGAACAGCGTCTTGTTGGCAAAGCCGCCGGTCAGGGTCAGCTGCGTCATGAACCCGGTGATGGCCTTGGAGCCGTCCGGCCGCATCCAGTCGAACTGCTCACCGAAATTGGTTTCCCAGTAGGTCGGATCGGCGATATGCGGCGTCAGGTCGAGCCAGTGATCGGCCAGCGTCTTGAGGTTGGTGACGCGGGCGATGTCGGGGCCGCGGCCGGCCTCGAGTTCGACCGGAAGCTGTTCCTGGACAACCTTGTAACCGACATCGTCGAGGATGACGTTGATGCCGGGGTTGTCCTGCGAGAAGCGCGCAAGCAGATCCTTGATGACCTCACCCTCAACACCGTCGGTGTACCACATGATGCGCACGTCGCCGGCAAATGCGGTCGACGACAGAAGGCCCGCCGCGAGGCCCAGCACTACAGAAGTCATTCTCATCGTTTTCTCCTCCACTTGATGCGGCTCCGCCGCTTGATTGTCTTTGTCAAACTTTCGCAGGCCTCCTCCAGGCCCGATCTTCACCTCGAAGCGTTGGCTGCCTCCGCCAGCGATGCGGCCTCGCCAGCAATCTGCCAGCCGGCCGGATCGATCACGCGCCCTTCCACCTCGATGCGGCCGTCCGCGTGAAACAGGACCTCACCGTATTCCGGGTCCGTGACATGCAGAAGGTCATTTTTTCCTCGGCCGAGCGCCAGCTCGGAAAACCGCGCCCCGAATTCATCCAGCGATCCCTGCTGCCGGCGCCCGCCGAGCCGGACGATCCATGCCGCTTCATGGCCTGGGACCCGCAGCTCGTTTCCGGCGGTCGGGCCGCTGTCGACCAGCTCGAAGGCTTTGTCCGCCTTGAGCATCGCCAGTCCGTCTCCGCTGCGGGCGAGGGCGGTCTGTCCCATCACGCTGGCCTCGTCGAAGGCGCTTTGCGGGAACCAGGCATGGGTGAAGTCGGGCTGCTCGGCGGCGCATCTGAACAGCGCGACGGCAAGGCCGCGATACTGATGCATGCGCGGCAGGGTTCCCGAGCCGCCCCAGTAGGACGGCCGGCCGTAGCCCGAATGGATCGTCTCGCCCGGATGGTTGATCCAGATCTGCGCATCCGGATTGTCACCGAGGCGCAGGTGCAGCACCGTCTCCTGATAACCCCACTCGTTCCAGCGATAGGCGGCGGCACTGCCCATCGCGAAATCGCGGGTCTTGTAGTGATACAGCTTGGCGATCCGGTTCTGGCCTTGCGCAAAGCACCATTCCTGCGCGTCGTCCCTCTCGAAGCACGCAATGCCCATCAGTTCCTGCGGGATCTGGAGACCATGGTCCCGCAGGCAGAGCGCAAGCTGCGGCAGGGCGTGGAAACGCTTGCCGTAGAAACCCTTGCCCCACAGCATGCGCGCCATGCCGGAGAGCTCCAGCGAACGGGCGGCGCGTAGCGTGTGTTCGTACGAACGCCCCTGCGCGCCAGTCAGCACGCCTTGGTGCGCGGAACGGGCAACGATTTCGAGCAGGCGGATGATAGCAGCGCCGGCGCGGCGGCTGACATCGGTATCGGGCGCGAGCACATAGAGGATCGTCAGGCCCTTGAGATCGATCGGGAAATAGGGCGCGGAGTTGAACTCCGCCATTTCGCATTCCTCGAAATGATCGAGCCATGCGCAGACCCGCGCCAGGCCGACCGCCGACTGTTCAGCGCCGGTGCGGCCAGAGCGGACGAAGCGGGCCTTGGGGAGAAGATCGCCGCCAATATAGGCTGCCGTGTGGAACAGGATCGCGTGGTTTTCCGAGAAATACCACTGCACGTCGTTGCCGGGTTCATCCATCCAGTAGCGATAGTTCAGAATGGCGGCGTCGATGCGGTCGCGCAGGTCGGCCGCGATCGCACCGCCATAGGAATGGCGGGCCCACAGCAGCGGCACGAGGATGAAATCGGCGCAGTCGTGGCAATCCTCGATGGCAGGCAGGGCGCCTGCGATCATGGCGTCGGTTTCGGGTCCGCCGCGCCCCGTCGCCAGCCGCGCCAATGCGCGCACCGTATCGGCTTCCGCGAAATTGGCGACTTCATCCAGCGCTTCCCCGATCCTGTCGGCAAGGGTTGGAGGCGCCTCGCCCTGGCGTTGCGCGTGGCAGATCTCGACGCCGAAGACCCGCTTTGCGGTGAAGCCGGAGGATGAGAGCGACACACCGAAGTGCCGGAAGTCGGCGGGCAGATCTTCCGTCGCGGCGATGGCGATACGCTGCGCCCCGGCTTCGAGGCGGCGGGCAAAAACCACGGGAGCCTCGATCGACATGAAATCGCCGTCGATTCCGATCGACACGTCCACCGCGACCGGCAGCGCAACATCCGTCACCAGCGCGACCTCGCCGCCGGCATAGGCCGGGCGCTCGAAATGCATGGCGTCGAGGGCGAGTTCCATCGCCGCCGCGACGTCGCCATTCACACTGGTCGGCAGGGCATGTTGGACGACCGGGCCCGACATATAGTCGAGCTGGAAGAAATAGCGCGCGTCGCGTTCGGCGAGATCGTCGAACCAGACGCGGATGTCGTTCCCGCCGGCTACCAGGTCGACCTCAAAATCCTGGGCGGCTTCGAGATTGCGCCCATAGGGCGCCATCCAGCCGGCTTCGGTCCCATTGATGAACAGAACCGCGCCGCCGCAAGTGCGAAGCCGTAGCCGCGCCGGGCCGGGGGAGGCGGCCTCGATCACCGTCTGCGCCCAGGTACCTAGCACGGTCGGGCGGAACCAGAAGCCCGACAGATCGACGCGCGGCGAGCCGAACGGAAGCCAGACGCGGTCCGGCGCAAAAACGCCTTGTGGCTGCGGCCGCTTGCCGCGTCGTTCGGCAGCAAACTCTGTGCGGCACGGATATTCGTGCGGGATGAAATTCTTGTGTTTGGTGAGGAAGAAGAACGGGTCCATCTCGCCCTTCATCGGCTGGTCGGCGACATCGTAGCGTTTCTCCGATGTCGCACCCACCAGCCAGTAAACGATGGGCTCGCCGGCCCGGAGCGGCCGGCGCAGCGTGAAGTCGCGCTCGGTGGGTTCCGCGGCGTTCATCGCAGCGCCTCAACCGATACGGGCGTCACGTCGTTGTAGGCCTGGTTCTCGCCGGTCATGCCCCAAACAAAGGCGTAGGGGCCGGTACCGCTGCCCATGTGGATCGACCAGGCCGGCGAGATGACGCAGTCCCCATTGGCCACCATCAGATGACGGGTGCTGTCCGGCCGTCCCATTAGGTGGATCACGCGGTCCTCGGCGGCGAGGTCGAAGTAGAGATACGCCTCCATGCGCCGCTCATGCAAATGAGGGGGCAGGGTGTTCCAGACACTGCCCGGTGCGAGATCCGTGATGCCCATCAGCAGCAGACAGGAGGGCGCGACTTCCGGGTGAATATAAATGCGCAACGTCCGCTTGCTGGCGCGGCGCGCCTCGCCGAGTTCGAGCGGTTTCGCCTCGGATTTCGCGATCAGCCGATGCGCGATGTCCGCGCCGGCCGGGACCGAGTTCAAATAGAACCAGGCGGGTATCACCGCATTGTCGCTTTCGAGCTTCACCTGTTGCGCGCCGCGTCCGACATAGAGCACGTCGCGGTTGGCGAGCGCAAAGCGCTGCCCGTCGACGGTGATCGCTCCGGCGCCGCCAAGATTGGCGATGCCCATCTCGCGCGCGGTGAAGAAATGCGCCGTTCCGACCTCCGCGCCGTCGCCGAAGCTCAACGGTTCGTTGGTCGGCACCGCGCCGCCGACGATCATGCGGTCGATATGGGTGTAGGCAAAGGCGATCTTGCCCGGCTCGAACAGGCGCTCCACCAGAAACTCGGCGCGCAGCCTTTCCGTGCCGTAGCCGTCGATGTCGCCCGGACCGGCGCCGTAGAGAACCCGCATCGTCATGCCGCCTCCTCGACCGTTTCGGCATGGATCATGCCTTCGGTGAGGCAGAGGATAGCCAGCGCCTGGCCGTAGCCGGTCGGCTGGATCGGGATGTCGCGGTAGAACTGGAGATCGTGGCCCATGCGCGTGCCATAGGAAACATTCCCGAGAACTCCGTTCTCGTCGATGTTTGCCAGGACAATGTCGAGCGCGCGTAGGCCGGCCGGGCCGCAGGCTTTCGGTCCGATGCCGATGCGCGCGGCTTTCAAAAGGCCGTAGCCGATGCCCGCCGTGGCCGACATCTCCTCATAGGAAGCGGGGTCGTCGAGCAGTGTATGCCATGCGCCGGATGGCGCCTGCAGGCGCAGCAACGCTTCGATCTGCGCCTCCAGCACACCCAGCAGATAGGTTTCGACCGGCTTGCCGATACCGCCATTCTCGACCAGGTCGAGGATGGCGACGGTAATCCAGGCGTTGCCGCGTGCCCACAGCGCGCGCGCGAAATTGTGTCGGCCGGCAAAAGTCCAGCCATGGAACCAGAGGCCGGACTTCGGGTCGGCGAGAAAACGGGCATGGACGAGGAACTGGCGAACGGCCTCGTCGATATGGGTTTCCCGACCCGCCGCGCGCCCATAGAAGGCCAGAAACAGGCCGGCCATGAACAGCGTGTCGTCCCACAACTCGTCGTCGTTGATCTTGTCGGAGACATTGTGCTGGAAGCCGCCCTCGGGCGTGCGCGGCATGTCGCGCAGCAATTTATCGGCCCACTCGCAGAGCGGGGCTTCCCAGCGCGAGTCGCGTGTCTGGCCCCACAGCCGCGCCAGCGCCATCATCGGCGCGGTGGTGTTGATGTTCATTGGCGGCAGACCGGCCTTAAACCGACGTTGGTACCAATTTTCGATCGTCTTCAGGAGTTTCGGGTCGCGATTGTGCCGCCAGAGGCCGACAAGGCCATAAAGACCAACGCCCTGCGGCCATTCCCAGGCATCGAAACTGATGTAGTCGCCGGCCGTGCCGTCAAGATTGGGCTCATCGAAACTGCCATCGTGGCGCAGACCCATCATGCCGCGCACCAACAGGTCGAGCTTCGAGCGCATATGTTCCGCTGACGGCGCCACTGCTCCTCCAAGATTTTCGCGATGCCGGGGAAATAGGTTCCACAGGCACTGCGGTTGCGCAATCTGCAAATTTTTTGCAGCCTGTTGTTTTGGGGACGACGGCCAAGCGTCCAGTCATCGTCGTTCCCCGTTTCCGAGTGGGGTCGCTGGCGCGGTCGCCGGCACACGGCCATAGGCATGCGGCAGCGAGCAGGTCTTGATGTTCGGCAGCACGCGCTTGCCGAAGGAGAGGGCCTCGTCGAGGTGCGGGTAACCGGAAAAGATGAACGCGCGAATCCCCATTTTCCGGTATTCCTCGATCTCGGACATCACCTGGTCGGTCGAGCCGACGATTGCGGCGCCGCAACCGGAACGGGCGCGGCCGATGCCGGTCCACAGATGCCTTTCGACATAGCCTTCCGCGTCGGCGCGTTCGCGGTTCTTCGCCTGGTGCGCGACGCCGAGCGATGTCGCGTCCAGCGCGCGGGCCCGGATAGCCCTTCCATGCTCGTCGTCGAGCTTGGACACCAGTTCTTCGGCATATTCGCGAGCCTCGGCTTCGGTGTCGCGCACGATCATGTGGACACGCAGGCCATAATCCAATGTGCGGCCATGGGCGGCGGCACGCGCGTGAACGTCGCGCATGCGTTGCGCCAACACATCCTTCGTCTCCGGCCACATCAGATAGACGTCGCACTGTGCGCCGCAGAGCTCGAGCGCGTCGGGCGAATAGCCGCCGAAATAGAGTAGTGGCCCGCCATTCTGCTGGTACGGCTTGGCCGGGTCGGAGGTCACTTTCCTTAATTGGTAGATCTCGCCCTGATGGTCGATTTCGCCGCGTGTCCAGGCCTGACGCAGGATCTGCACCACCTCATGCGAACGCTGGTAGCGGAAGCGGCTGTCGGCGACTTCGCCGGGGAAGTCGGAAGAGATGATGTTGACGGTCAATCTGCCCTTCAGCATATGATCGAGCGTGGCGAGCGTGCGCGCCAGCATGATCGGCTGCATCTCGCCGCAACGGACCGCCGCGAGAAGGTTGATGGTCGACGTGATGGGCGCGCAGCCGGCGACAAAGGACAGAGTGTCCTGGCCGACCTGATAAGAGGAGGGGCACAGAATGTTGCGGAAGCCCAACTGCTCGGCCGTCGAGACGATGTCGGAGCAGTGCTCCCAACTCGACCGCAGCGTGCCGTCCGGCACGCCGAGATAGCGGAAATCGTCGGAGCACAAAGCGGAAAACCAGGAGACCTCGGCGGCGTCGAGATCGGCGGACGTCACCGGAACCACCGTCATCTGCGCGCTCCTCGATCTGAACTCCGGCACTGTGACCGCCTTTTCCGGTTGAATATCCTCCGATTTCATGTAGATCAATAGTGTATCAATTTTGCTTTGGAACTAGCTTGACCGCGACCCGAAATCCTTATGCGCTCCCTTTGCACCAGCAGATCAGCGAGTTGCTGATCCGCGAGATAGCCGCCGGGCGGATAATCGAGGGCGAGAAACTGTCGCCCGAGCGCGACATGGCTGCGGGCCTGGGCATAGCTGTCGGCACGTTGCGCAAGGCGCTTGGCGATCTGGAGTGCAAGGGCCTCCTCGATCGCATACAGGGATCCGGAAACTATGTGCGCTCGCAACCGGACGCGGCCAGTGTCTATTCAATGTTCCGGCTTGAGCTCGTGGAGGGTGGCGGGCTGCCGACCGCGCGGGTCCTGTCAGTCGATCTGCTGGCCAAGCCCGCGGACCTGCCGGCGTTCGGATCGAGCGGCGAAGCCCATCGCATACGTCGTCTGCGAAGTCTTGGGGGCAAGCCGGCAGCGCTGGAGGAGATCTGGCTCGACGGATCGCATGCGGGGGCGATCGGCGTCGAGGACGTTTCGGACTCGCTCTATCTCTACTATCGCAAGGCGCTGGGCATCTGGATCCAGCGCGCCGAAGACCGGGTCGGCGTCGGCCACGTGCCGGCATGGGCTTTGCCTGAATTTGGCGTTGCCCCCGGCGTGGACGCAGGCTTCATCGAGCGGATCGGTTGGACGCAGGATGGCGCCAGCGCTGAGTTCTCAAGGACCTGGTTTGATCACGGCGTCGCGCGCTACGTCGCGCGTCTCCGTTAGGAGCGGATATGGCGAAGCACATTTCCTATGGCATCATCGGCTGTGGCATGATGGGGCAGGAGCACCTGCGCAACATAGCTCTCACCCCCG
>JBGTLX010000480.1:0-1624 GCA_041743855.1 Rhizobiaceae bacterium
GCCGCGCGGCCGCGCCAGCCGAATTGCTCCGCGCGACGCTGGCGGCCGCGCAGGACAGCCGGCGCACCCATGAAGGCTGGGCCTGGTACAACCGCAAGAGCGACGAGGCGCATGTGCGCGCCTTCCGTCTGCTCACCGACATGCCGGCCGCGTTTTCCGCTTCCGACCAGTTCGCGCTCCATTATCAACCGCGTATCGACATGCGGCGCGGCGGCTGCACCAGCGCCGAAGCGCTGATGCGCTGGACCCACCCGACGCTCGGACCCGTCTCGCCCGCCGAATTCATACCGCTGGCCGAAACGACCGCGCTGATCACGCCTTTGACCCATTGGGTCATCGACAAGGCGCTGGTGACCGTCGACCGGTGGCAGGCGCAAAGATCCGGCCTGAAGATTTCGGTCAATATCTCGCCGAAGAATTTGGAGGAACCCGGCTTCGTCGACGCGCTCTGCGACAACACGCGGCGGGCCGGCGTCGATCCGGCCCTGTTCGAGCTGGAATTCACCGAAGGCATGCTGGCGACCAACTGGAAGCTGATGATGCAGCAGATGCAGCGCCTGAGCGATGGCGGCTTCGAGATCGCCATTGACGATTTCGGCAGCGGATATTCGAACATGAGCTATCTGGGCAAGATCCCGGCCAAATACCTCAAGATCGACCAGTCCTTCATCCGCACGCTCGATCAGGACGCGAAGAACCAGGTGCTGGTCCGCTCGATCATCGAACTGGCGCATGCGCTGGACTATTCGGTGGTGGCCGAGGGCATCGAAACCGCCGCCTCGTTCGACCTTTTGTCGTCATGGCATTGCGACGAGGGCCAGGGCTATCTGATGAGCCGTCCACTCGCCGCCGATGCCTTCTCGCAATGGCTGCAGGCCTCGCCGTAATTTACGCCGCGAGATGGCGGAAGGCCGCGATCACCTCTTCATAGACCTTGCGCTTGAACGGCACGATCAGATCCGGCAGGTCGGCCATCGGCCGCCAGGCCCAGCCGTCGAATTCCGCCTCATGCCCGCCGGGCGGCGGATTGATGGCGATTTCGCTGTCCTCTCCGTCGAAGCGGAAGGCGAACCATTTCTGGGTTTGCCCGCGATATTTCCCCTTGAAGGCAAGTCCGACCAGTTCCGCGGGCAGGTCATAGCGGATCCAGTCCGGCGCCTCGGCCAGCAGCGTCACCGAGCGCATGCCGGTCTCCTCGTAAAGCTCGCGCAACGCAGCCGGCAGCAGTTCTTCTTGCCTGTCGATGCCGCCTTGAGGCATCTGCCAGAGCTTGTCGGAGCCGGCCATCTCGCCATCCCATTCAGCTATGCGCCGGCCGACCCAGACCAATCCTTGCCGGTTGAGCACCATGAGGCCCACGCACGGGCGATAAGGCAGCGTTTCGGGATCGACGGTCTTCTTCGGCACGGTCAGCCTTTCTCCGGATCGATGGTGACCGCCGAAACCGGCACGATCTCGATGCCGCGTTTCTTTGCTTCCACGACCCAGGCAGCCACTGCATCCACCGTTACGTCGAAGGCCGACCCGCTGCCCAGCGCAAAACCCTTGGCGCGCGCCGTGCGCTCCAGTTCGTCGAGCTTTGCCAGCACCGCGCCACGCTCGCGCGAGGCGTCTATGGTGGCGT